>JAOZKO010000150.1 GCA_029935325.1 Bacteroidales bacterium | reverse complement strand
AAAGATCTTGAATTTACAAAAAAAGTTATGATCTTCTTCCAATCAAATGCAATATAGTCATACTGCAAAGCTAAATTATTAGAATCGCTGAGCTGCATTACTACCCTTCCAATAAAAGGTTTTTCTTCACTGCTAAAACTAAAATTAAAACTAAGCAATGCTGCATTATCAATAGGATTATCTACATCTATTTTAATAATATTAAAATATTCGCCACTAATAATAGTTGGCGAAGCAATAAGTGAATCCACAATGATTTTAGGATTATCTATTGGCTTCTTTTTTAATAAAAACAAAGATGATATTTTGTCTTCGCCTATAATATCGTAAAACTTAAGCCAAGGAATATCTTCTTGCATATCCACAATTTGGTAATCAGAATGCACCTCTGGATAAACTGAACTTTGAATTTGGTTAAGCTCCCCTCCTACTTTAAAACTTTGAAATGCCCAACATAAAACTCTAATATGTGAGCCTCCTATTGTTGCTTGAGCATCTCTATCTTTAGAATCTTCCTTAACTTTAGTAATAAAATCAGATGTAATTCTTTCGTTCTTCCAAAAAGATGAATGGGTAATATTTAAGCTTAAGAAGAAGTGTAATGGAAAAAATAGCAATGGTAAAGCTATAACTACAAATAGTTTAGACTTTCCTGTTTTAATAAATCTATCCAATAGAAAAACAAAACTGCCAATAAAAAACGGAAAGAAGTATAAACCAGTTCTATCCTCAGGATAATTAACTCCTAATACATTTCCTAAAATTAATACCGCAATAAAATTGCCTATCAATAAAAGAAAAAACATACTATTTGAATTCCAAATTGCTCGTATTGTTTGCTTCTGAAGGAATAAAAAGATAAATAGCCCAATAGATATTAAGAAGAAAATCAATACTATATAACTGACAAATACATTTTCTGTATTTAAAAGAAGTTTCATTAATGATTTTACGGTAAGTTCCCAAAAGCCATCCATAGTGCCATAGTATAGCAAACCTAGAGATTTGAACTTAATAAGCAAGTTGATAAATAAACCTATGGGCAGAAAACCTATAACTGAAATAATAAGAAATGCCTTGGCATTGTATCTGGGGCTATGTTCCTTAATATTCAACAGCAAATTAAAAACCAAAATACTAGAAACAATTATCGCAGTATTTATTAGTGTTAGATTTGCAAGTACAGCAAAACTTATAAATAATGTACTTAGAAAATAATCCTTTATTTGATTATTATTTACTAGCAAAAAAAGATGCCATAATGAAGCAAATAGTAATGCCATTGACATTCCATAACCTCTACTTAAAGCAAAGTACTCGATAAAATTATGCGCAAGTACAAATGTGCCAATAAATATCCACTTTAATACCCTATTTGATAATAGTGTTGATATTCTGTAAACATAAAAAAAGAATACGGCAAAGGAAATTACAGATGGTAATCTTATGGCAAATTCTGTAGGGCCAAAAAGCAAATAACTTATATAAGCAAGAGCTGAATTGAGGATATGATTATTAGCATCCCATAAAGCATTTGGAGGGATAAAATTTCCGGAATGGATATAATGAAAGAATGTTGCTGCTTCATCATGTACTATTGGCACATAAAAAGCTCGGAGCAATAAATAAATAAAAACAAACACAAAGCCTCCCAAGGCAATATAAGAATCGAGATTTAGCTTTGTATTCATTTCCATTATTGTCTTATAATAAGATAATTAGTTAATCAATAATTTGCCAGAACCTAATAGCTCACCCTTCTCTGTCAAGGAAAAGAAGTAGATTCCATTAGCTAATTCAGCTCTTTCAATAGTAATTTCATTAGATTGAATATTGCTAATTACTCTAACTGTTTTACCAAAAGCATCAACGATAGTTAGCTCAGCATTATTTATATTTGTATTGCTGATTTTTATAGTGGTTTTGTTTTGGAATGGATTTGGGAATGCTTTTAACATTACATCATTATTGATTTGAGAATTAATACTAATGTTACTTGTTGGAGTAAACCTATAAATAGTTCCGGCAGCTGGTGTTCCGTTAATAAATGTAAATGTATCAACCATAACTGGGCTTGAAGCAGGACCAGTAAGCAAATATGCGTTAAGAAGACTTGCATCAGCTAAGCCAATAATACCACCAGATGCACCGTCATAAGCTATATCAGGATATGTGATTGAATGCATACCATAACGAAACTCAATTATGTTAGTTCCTTCGTATAACCAAAGCTGATAGTTTATATAATCATTTAATGTTCCTAGTGAATCTGCTTCCAGATAAAACCCTACATTCTTCCATTCAAGTTTAAAAATTCTACTACCAGCATTTCCTTCAAGTTTATAACTAATTGGAGACATTGATACTCCTGAAATATCACCACGATCAATAAGGTCAACCTCAAATGGTGCAATTATATAATCAGCATTATAATTAGCATCAACTACAGTTGTAACAGACCCACCAAGACTCCAAGAAAAATATACAGAGTCCATTGTTATTCCATAAAAATCAAAATCAAATCCAATTGGCACAATATACTCTGGATCATCCCATATTTGATTATTATTCACTGATGTTGCTCCACTTAATAGATTATATGGTGCAGTAGATTTATTAAATGTGAAATTATTCTGCAGTACTTTACTGCTTGAAGAATTGCTTTTCAGAAAGCTGCTTTTGCTTTTCTTAGTTTCTGCCTCTTGAGCAAATAAGCTTGATACCGCAAACAATGCAATAAAGCTTATTAAAATAGTTTTTGTTGTTTTCATAATTAATTGGTTTTATTTTATTTATTTTACCACAGCTTTCTCAATAATCAATCCATAGGAATAGCCACTACCAAATTTCCTATTTATTCCAACTACTCCTTCAAATGTTACAATATCGCCAACTTCAACTATCTCTTGGGAGGTTATTGTTAAATCGTAAAGACCTTCATCACTTGTTCCATCCTGAATATGTATCCAATTGCGATCCATTATCTTCTTATTTACCTTTACTACTTTTCCTCTAACAAGGATTTTTTGGTCAGCATATTTATCACCATTTTTATATATTTCAGCAATAGTTAGCCCACCTTCCACTGCCTCAATCTTTAGATTAGCATCCAATTCTGTAGCATTTGTTTTTGCAGTACTAGTATAACTCGATTGCGTCACATCATTAGTCTGAGTTTTGCTCACACCATCAACAAAATATACTGTTTCAAAAACTCGATCCAATTCTTTACTATGAAAATTGGTCATCTCTAAGCCAGCTGAATAATAGTAAATATCATCAATCTGGGCATCAACTCTACCAACAGCAATCCAGAAATCTTTAGAATTCTCACTAACTTTTAAATAAGAATAAGAGCTTGTTTGAACTACTTCCAATACTTTAACTTTATGCTTGGCAGGAATATTATTATCCGATTCTTCTGTTACTACTTCCGGCTTTGCAATTGTCTCCTGCGAATTGGTATTACATGATGTAATAAATAAAACTCCTATTGCAATAAAATATAATATTCTCATAATCTTTGTGTATTTCCGGGTTAATTGTTTCAATTTCTATTTGCTTATTATTTATGACAAAGATATAATAATTACCATCATAATGCTTCAATGATTTCATGCCTCAATAAGGGAATAAGAAAATACTTTGTAAATGACACAATATTATTGCATTGCACAATGCAAACATTAAAGCATTTTTACATTTAATCATTTTTGCATTACCGTTAGGAAAATTAAATAGATTGAGAAATAATTTTTACTGACTAAAATGGAGTAGAAGCATAAAGTATAATAGCTTAATTTGTATCTTTGCTTTTTTAAAAGAATCAAAACAGTATCTCCTTAAATTACTATATGAGTTTAATTGCATATAAATCATCGGCAGGTTCAGGCAAAACTAGTACTCTAGTAATGGAATACCTTGCTCTTGCTCTTAAAAACCCTAAAAACTTTCGACAAATAATTGCCTTAACATTTACTCTTAAGGCAACTAGTGAAATGAAGGAGCGGCTGATTGAGTATTTAGTATTTCTGAAAAATATTGACACTAATAGCACTGATAATAAGGATCAATACATAATTGATAACCTAAAAACAAAAACTGGTTTTAATACTACTGAACTAAAACAACAATCGGGAATACTGCTTGAAAATATTCTTCATAATTATGGAGACTTTGGCTTTAGCACTATCGATAGCTTTGTAGTTAAAATTGTACGCAGCTTTGCCCACGACCTTCATCTCTCTTCTAATTTCGATATAGAATTAGATAAAAATGTTCTTATAAATAACGCAATAGAGCAATTATACGAAAGGATTGGAAAAGACGAAAAACTAACTCAGTTTCTAGTTGATTTTACTATTTCGCAATTGGATGATGAAAAGAGTACCAACCTCGACAAACCATTAAGCCAACTTGCTGGACTAATATTCGATTCAAAGCATTATAAGAACATTGATCTACTTAAGAAGGTACCTTTGGATGATTTTGTAAAGATTAAAACAATATTGCAAAGAAACCTAAAAGAGTACGACTCAAAGATAAAAGCTTTTGGGCAGCAAGGCTTTGATTGTATGGAAAAATCGGGGATTCATAAAGGAGATACAAATAGAAGTTGGCTATATTCATATTTTGATAGGCTCAATAATAACCACAAATACACCTATAATATTCAAGAATTAGAAAGCAAAACATTTATTGGATATATTGAAGAAAACAAGCAGTGGTATGCCAAAAAGAATGAAAAGACTGTAGGCTCCATTATTGAAGCTGCGAAGCCTCAACTGCTTGACATTATTAATAAGGCCAGAAATTATTATAAAAAACAACTTCCTTTTTACATTGCCGATTCAATGGTTTTAAAGAAGATAACACCCTTGGCTCTTATTCATCAATTAAAACGATTTATTGAGCAGCAAGCTATCGATAATGATATTATACATCTATCGGAAGTAAACAGAAAAATATCAGAAGTAGTAAATGAGCAACATGCACCTTTTATATACGAGCGAATTGGACAACGCTATAATCATTATCTTGTGGATGAATTTCAAGACACATCGGTAATACAATGGAATAATATTTTACCGCTTATCGACAATAGTTTAGCAAGTGGATATAAGAATTTGTTAGTGGGCGATGCTAAGCAATCAATCTATAGATGGCGAGATGGTGAAGTGGAACAGTTTGTAAATTTACCAAAACTTGACGGTGCTGACAAATCAAAGCTTATTGCCGAGCGACAAAACCTATTAGAGCAGGTTTATACCGAAATCCCATTGGACAAGAATTATCGTAGTCTTGAGAGCATTGTATATTTTAATAATACTCTTTTCAAAAGTTTATTAGTAGATGAACCCGATTATGTAAATAGGTTTTTCCAAAACCACCATCAAACTACATATAAAAAGCCATTTGAAGGTTTGGTAAATCTGAAATACTATGATGATAAAATGGAGCTTCTGCTTCAAGGAATTTATGAGCAAATACTTGAATTACAATCTCAAAACTATAAACTAGGAGATATTTGCATACTTGCTCGCAAGAACAAACACCTTACTGAAATTGCAGATTTCCTAGTCCAGAATAACATTAGTATTGTAAGTGGCGACGCATTATATCTTTATAAATCAAAGCCTGTTAATTTGATTATCAGCTTTATGCAGATTATCAACCAGAAAGAAATTTCCACCAATATTCACAGCATACTCAGGTATCTATTAGATGATAAGAAACTGAAAGGAATAGGTAATATAGAAGATTCCAAAGCCTTTTTCAACTTACTAAATGATTATGGTTTTGAATTTGAAGAAGACAAAATGCATAAAATGGAAGCCTATGAGCTTAGTGAATATATTATTCATAATTCAAAAATTAAAAACCCCATAAACCCTTTCCTTTTTAGTCTTTTGGATTTAATTTTGGAGCAGGCTAAAAAATCGGGTGCGAGTGTTAGTCATTTTCTTGAGTTTTGGGACGATCAACATAGCAAATTAAAGATTGATATTGCTAGTGATGAAAATTCGGTGCAATTACTAAGCATACATAAAGCTAAAGGTCTGGAATTTCCTATTGTTATTTTTCCTGTTATTGGTTTTGATTCTAGCTTAAAAGATAGAGATTATATTTGGGCAAAGGCAAATGATGATATAAGCCCACTAATGTCAAATGTTCTTATAGGAGATGAAAATCGAGGTTTAAGAAGTACATTCTCCAAAATACTTAAAGAGGAGGAAAACAGAAAAAGGCTAGACGAATTAAATATGATATATGTCGCTTGTACACGACCAACTGAGCAATTGTTTTTATACTTTACAAAAGAACCAAAATCGAAAGCCTTTTGGGAGAAAAGAGTAATACCTATATTATGGGATGAAAACAGAATTGAACTAAATGATGATAATCAAATTACAATAGGAAATATTCCGCTTAAGTTGGTTAAAGAAGATGAAAAAGAAAATCCCCATAAAATTGAAAATTACATTCAATCAGAATGGAGAACAAGAATTCAACTAAAAAGAGAATCACATAAAAGTAAGAAAAATATTGAGAATCTAAACAAAGGTGTCCAGCTTCATAATATTCTTACCAATTTGGATACAAACTCTAATATTGATCAACTACTGAATAATGCCGAAAAGCTTAATCAATTGAATATTGAATACCGAGATGAATTTGAAACAATAATGAATAATCTAATCTCAAATTCGGAAAGTAAAACCTACTTCAATCCAAAGCAAATCCACCTCTCTGAGAAAGAAATACTTACGCCACACAATGAGATTTACCGCCCCGACAAAGTAATTCAAACTAG
>JAOZKO010000149.1 GCA_029935325.1 Bacteroidales bacterium | reverse complement strand
GAAGTACTGAATAACAATAAGTTTACTTTTGTAAATGTTTGTTTTCAGCACAAGCATAACAGCACGCCCCGAAAATCGGGGAATAAATTGGCGTTTTCTGGCAAGCACTAATTATGTTATCCAAATTGGTGCTATCCAAAAGACAAAGTAAATATTTACATGATTATTTCAACTATTATTGAATATTTTTAACCTCCAAAAACAATTCTTCCAATTGTGCATCAGCAATAGCTGATGGTGAAGAAATCATTATATCTTGACCGCTATTGTTTTTAGGGAATGCAATATAGTCGCGGATAGAGTCACTGCCACCAAACATGGCAACTAATCTATCGAAACCAAGTGCTATTCCGCCATGAGGTGGTGCGCCATATTCAAAAGCTTCCATTAAGAAACCGAATTGCTCTTGGGCTTCTTCATCGGTAAATCCTAAATGCTTAAACATTTGCGCTTGGATATCCTTATCGAAAATCCTAATACTACCTCCACCAATCTCTACTCCATTAATCACCAAATCATAAGCATTAGCATGTACTTTCCCTGGCTCTGATTCCAAAAGATGCATTTCCTCGGGCTTAGGAGCTGTAAATGGATGGTGCATTGCGTGATAACGCTTAGAATCTTCGTTCCACTCTAAAAGAGGAAAATCAATTACCCAAAGTGGAGCATAAGTATTTTTATCGCGAAGTTCTAATCTATCTCCCATTTCAAGGCGCAATACATTTAATGCGTTTTGTGTATGAGCAGTATCACCCGAAAGCACAAGCATTAAATCACCTGGCTTGGCTTCCATTTTGTCAGCCCATGCCTTTAGGTCTTCCTGAGAGTAGAATTTATCAACTGAAGATTTGAAACTACCATCTTCATTATATTTTACATAAACCAATCCCTTAGCTCCGATTTGTGGTTTCTGAACAAATTTCACAAGCTTATCTAATTGCTTACGGCTGTAGGTAGCTAATCCTGGAGCGCAAATTCCAATTACTAGTTCAGCGGAATCAAATACATTAAAACCTTTGTTTTGAGCAAGCTCATTAAGCTCTACAAATTGCATCCCAAAGCGAATATCAGGCTTATCACTACCATAAAGTCGCATGGCATCATCGTATTTTATCCTTGGAAAACCACTCATCTCCACATTCTTAATTTTCTTGAAAAGATGCTTAGTCATTCCTTCAAAAGTGTTTAGAATATCATCCTGCTCAACAAATGACATCTCGCAGTCGATTTGAGTAAACTCAGGCTGACGGTCAGCGCGCAAATCCTCATCACGGAAGCATTTCACCAATTGATAATAACGGTCGTAACCTGATATCATTAGCAATTGCTTAAATGTTTGTGGCGACTGAGGCAAGGCATAAAAAGTACCAGGATTCATTCGTGAAGGAACAACAAAATCACGAGCTCCCTCTGGCGTAGATTTTATAAGATATGGTGTTTCCACTTCCATAAAATCAATACCATGTAAGTAGGAGCGAACCTCAAAGCCCACCTTATTTCGCAGCATCAGATTTTCCTTTAGCGGATTACGGCGTAAATCAAGATAACGGTATTTCATCCTAATTTCCTCTCCTCCATCGGTATCATTTTCGATGGTAAATGGTGGAGTTTTAGATGCATTTAATATTTTAATTTCTGATACAATTATCTCGATATCTCCTGTGGAAATTTTAGCATTTTTGCTTTCTCTTTCGGTAACAATTCCGCTAATTTTCAATACAAACTCACGCCCAAGCTTTCTTGCTTTTTGGCATAAATCCGCATTCGTATCCATATTAAAAACTAATTGTGTAATTCCATAGCGGTCGCGAAGATCAATAAAGGTCATTCCCCCCAAGTCACGAGATTTCTGAATCCATCCACTTAATGTAACCTCTTGACTTACATTGGTAATATTTAGTTCTCCGCAGCTGTGTGTTCTATACATATCTTATTGTTTTCTATAATATTATAATTCATTAGCTAATATTAAAACAGCATTAGCCAATTTTGGATTTATCCAAGTTCCTTTATCTCTCAACTCAATAATTAGATTATCAATGGACTCAATATGGCTCAGCTCTTTCGCTCTCAATAGAATGCCTAAA
Source organism: Bacteroidales bacterium (assembly GCA_029935325.1). Classification (GTDB taxonomy): domain Bacteria; phylum Bacteroidota; class Bacteroidia; order Bacteroidales; family UBA1556; genus UBA6267. The sequence goes on along the minus strand of JAOZKO010000149.1, from coordinate 4,743 downwards.
GTACCTGTTAAGCTAATATTGAGTTTCTGGGCAAATTTTCTGCCCAATAATTCATCAATAATAACCAAATCAGCATTCATTTCATTAGCAAGAATCAGGACTTCTGCTTCTCCTGCATCTAAATCATTAAAATACTGTATCGCTTTTTTATCTTGAATATTTTCAATTTTAACCCAACTAACTTCTTTTAAGTTTTTATAGTATGGCTTATTTATTCCTTGCTCAATCTCTAAATAGACAGCATTTGGAATAGTTATTTCACCATATAGCTTCTGCAAAATATCTAATTTATCTATTTTCAATAGAGATAAAATAGGAGTTGTATTAGAAATAACTTTACGCATTTGCAAAGTCATTTTCTATTTCATCTTCCATTCCTTTATGATAGTAGGAGACATTATACTTATTAAGTAATTCCAGAAAATCAATACGTTTAATATTTAGTATTTTCGAGGCTTGGCCTGATGAGATTTTCCCAATTTCGTATAATTTAACCAAAGAAACAGTTTTCATCTCTTTTTTAAACTCATCACTATTCATTTTAAGTGAAAAAGCTAATGATTCAGGATAATTTATTGATATTTGTTGACTCATAATAAAAGATTTTGGATTACAAAATTACGACAATTTACTTATCTGTTCTTTAATAATAATAATTTTGTTCTCTGCATCCGCTGCTTTCTTCTTTTCAATTTCAACAACCTTGGTGGGAGCATTATTTACAAATCGCTCATTACTAAGTTTTTTAGTTACCGAAAACAGGAATCCTTCATTATATTTAAGTTCTTCTTGAAGTTTTTTCAGCTCAGCTTCCTTATCCACATTTTCGCTCATGGGAATAAAAAATTCAGCAGACTTTACCATAAATCTATTTGCGCCATCCACATCGTCAGTTATATGAGTGATGGATGATAGATTGCTCAGTTTAGAAATAACAGCATTAAATTCCTTTGATAATTCTGCTTCGCTATTTAGCTTAACAAAAAGTTCTAGCTGTTCCTTATTAGGGATATTTTTCTTATTTCTAATATTTCTGATACTACCAATTACTTCTTGAGCAAAATCAAAATCACTAATTATTGATTTATTATAATTTTTAGAAACAGGCAATCGAGTGATAATAATATCCTCGTCTTGCTCACGAAGTATATGCCATATTTCCTCTGAAAGGAAAGGCATAAATGGATGAAGAATCTTCATTAGCTTCTCGAAAAACTCTACCGTTTGCTCTAGTGTTCCCTTATCTATTGGGGATTGATAATCGGGCTTTATTATTTCCAGATAGTTTGAGCAGAAGTCGTCCCAAATAAGTTTATAGGTTGACATTAGAGCATCAGAAATTCTATATTTCAAAAAGTTATCTTCAATACTTTGTAGCGTTTGATTGATGCGAGCATCCATCCAGTCAATTCCTGCTTTTGCTGCATCTGTTGCAGACTTATCAGTTATTTCCCAGCCTTTTACCAAGCGTAGCGCATTCCATATTTTATTGCTAAAATTACGTCCTTGCTCGCATAATCCCTCGTCAAAGGGCAAATCATTTCCAGCAGGTGATGTAAGTAGCATTCCAACTCTTACGCCATCTGCTCCATATTTATTCATCAGTTTAATTGGGTCAGGAGAATTCCCCAAGCTTTTTGACATTTTACGCCCCTGCTTATCTCTTACAATTCCGGTAAGATATACTGAAGAAAAAGGCTTTTCATTTCGCCATTCGTATCCAGCAACAATCATTCGTGCTACCCAAAAGAATAGAATCTCTGGAGCAGTTACCAAATCATTGGTAGGATAGTAATAATTTATTTCTTTATTCTCAGGATTACGAATACCATCAAAAACTGATATTGGCCACAACCAACTTGAGAACCATGTATCGAGCACATCACTTTCTTGACGTAGGTCTTCAATTTTCAAATCCGGTTTTCCTGTTTTTTCTTTTGCTAATTCAAGGGCCTTATCCTCTGTCATTGCAACCACAAAATCATTCATGCCATCGCCATAAAACCAAGCAGGAATACGATGCCCCCACCATAGCTGTCTGGAAATATTCCAATCGCGAACATTCTCCATCCAATGGCGATAAGTGTTTTTAAACTTTTCAGGTACAAGCTTTACGGTATCTTCCATTACAGCTTTTAGTGCAGGTTCTGCCAAATCTTTCATTGATAAAAACCACTGAAACGAAAGTTTGGGCTCAATTACTGCTCCTGTACGTTCTGAAGTGCCAATTTTGTTTTGGTAATCTTCAACCTTTACAATATGTCCTTGCTCTTCCAAATCTTTTAGTATCACCTTACGGCAAGCAAAACGATCGAGGCCTTCATAAGCAAGCCCATGCTGATTTAGTGTGGCATCATCATTAAAAATATCAATAAACTCAAGCTTATGCTTATCACCAATTACTTTGTCATTAGGGTCATGTGCTGGAGTTATTTTCAAACAACCAGTTCCAAATTCCATATCCACATATTCGTCAGCAATCATAGGAATTGCACGATTGGCAATAGGAACAATTACTTTCTTACCTGCCAAATGCTGAAAGCGCTCATCATTGGGATTAAAGCAAACAGCAGTATCACCAAGAATTGTTTCGGGGCGAGTGGTGGCAATGGTTACATAATTGTCTTCGCCTTCAATTTTATATTTTAGGAAATATAATTTTCCATTTTTCTCTTTATAAATTACTTCCTCATCCGATACGGTAGTTTTTGCCTCAGGGTCCCAATTTACCATTCTAAAACCTCGGTAAATAAGTCCTTTGCTATGTAAATCTATAAATACTTTAAGTACAGATTCCGACATATCATCATCCATAGTGAATTTAGTACGTTGCCAATCGCAGCTAGCACCAAGCTTCTTTAATTGCTCAAGAATAATTCCTCCATGTTTGTGAGTCCATTCCCAAGCATGCTCAAGAAATTCGTCGCGACTAAGGTCATTTTTGCTGATACCTTCTTCCTTAAGCTTAGCAACAACCTTAGCTTCAGTAGCAATAGATGCATGGTCGGTACCGGGTACCCAGCAAGCATTTTTTCCTTGCATTCTTGCTCTACGAATCAACACATCTTGCAATGTATTATTAAGCATATGCCCCATATGTAGTACTCCGGTCACATTTGGTGGCGGAATAACAATTGAGTATGCTTCACGATCATCAACCTCAGAATGGAAATAATTCTTCTCCATCCAATGCTGATACCACTTATCTTCTATTTCCTTAGGGCTGTATTTACTTGCAATTTCCATAAAAATCAATATCAAAAAAATTCCGCGCAAAAGTACAAATATAATGGGCTCTATTGTAGGGAGATTTAATGACGATAGTTTTTGTGTTGACGCTATTTATACTGTTTTAGTTTTTTCGCTTCAAAGCATTTACATAATTGTATTCAGGCTTAGTACCAGCAACATATTTCCAAACAATACAAACAGGATATGCATTTTTCCATTTAGGATTAAGCATAATAGAATAAGACTTTTCAATCTCGGTATTAATAGTTGGGTTTTGGATAAATAATTCTCCATAGGCTGAATCAGCAACTGAAGATGCATGTAGAACAAAATCATGTGTATAATCATCATTAGGATAAGAAATAGTAGTGCCTGCTTGTTGATAATCAAAAGGAGCATTGGAGCTACCATCAATACTATCTTCTAAAATCAGTACACTTAAATAGAAGTCCCCCTGACAATTATAAAAAAATTTGCATTTGGTATCAATAAGCATTGAGTCTCCTTCAATGGAATAAGAATAATCAATTCCTATTTCGGCTGGCACAGCAAGCAGGTTAGTCATACTTGAAAACACATTAGTCTTTATGTCACCAACATAAAAAGATGGAATTCCCATCATATAGGAGCGGTCATAAGCAAAGCTATAAGCTATTGGTGTGTACATTGGGTCATCCAAAACATTAAGGTGTGCTGAAATAATAGCTCCATTTGGAGCTTCATCAGCGTATCTATGAATTAATTCTGCTCCCCAATTCCCTGAATTTTCTTCACCTGCAAATGTGTACATTATAGCAAAACCATTTTGAACTTTTTGAGGGTTTAGAAAACGTTTTACTTTTACCGTTCTTATTTTTTCTTGAGCTTTATTACCTGCAACATCACTTACATTATAGCTAATTATATAGGTTCCTATTTTACTAGTATCCACAGTGCCGCTTACCATTACTGATGAACTTATATCGCCATCCACCTCATCAATGGCAGTAAAGCCAGAATCGGTAAAAGTAGAATCGAGATAAATAATCATATCTATTGAACCTTTAAGTGTAATTACAGGTGCAGAATTATCTTTGGTTTCTTCATCTTTTTTGCATGAATATGCGATTAACAGACTTACAAATAATAAGGAGTAAACAATCTTTTTCATGGGAATATAGTTTATTACAGATTTATTGACAAATATACAAATATAATGGACTCTATTGTAAGGAAATTTTTTGATGAAAAAGATGATATGATAGTTGATTGATAAATGTAATGGCTATTTCTTATTTTGATGCGCTAAGCAAAATGTATTCAAGCTCAAGAGTGAGTGATAAATAGCCACAGTTAAAGCAATTCCAAGATTAATACTGTCCAATACTAATGATAGTTCTTTTTTTATATGTACTTTTTTAGCGTAAAAAAGTACCAAAAAAACACCCGCTAGGCAAGAATTACTAAAAATAAGCGACTATTTCTAAAACATATAATCCCGATAGCCATCGGGACCTCCTTTTAGTCGCTCGT
>JAOZKO010000012.1:18005-20363 GCA_029935325.1 Bacteroidales bacterium | reverse complement strand
TGTTTGTTTTCAGCACAAGCATAACGAAGAAATTGGCGTTTTCTGGCAAGCACTATCTACAATCGAGCATCAATTAAATCCTTAGGAAGAATACTCTTAGCATCATAGATTATTGCTCCAGATTCTTTAATGCGTTTAAAGTCTAAATATTTGAACTGATCGTGGGCAACTGCTAAAACGACTGCACCATAGTGATCAAAGTCCGTAATTTCAGAAATCATATTAATACCATATTCATCCATTACCTGATCGTGATTCGCCCAAGGATCATAAACATCCACTTCCATTGAAAACTCCTTCAGTTCATTATAAACATCCGTTGCTCTTGTGTTTCTAATATCCGGACAATTTTCCTTAAAGGTAATTCCTAGCAATAGAGCTTTGGAATTCTTAACTGGCTTACCTGCTTTTACCATTAATTTTACAACTTCTGTAGCAACATAAGCTCCCATGGAATCGTTAAGGCGGCGACCTGCAAGAATAATTTCAGGATGGTAGCCAACTTCTTGAGCTTTTTGAGCTAAGTAGAACGGATCAACTCCGATACAATGTCCACCAACTAAACCTGGACGGAATGGAAGGAAATTCCATTTAGTACCCGCAGCTTCTAGAACATCCAATGTGTCTATTTCCATTAGGTTAAATATTTTTGATAATTCGTTTACAAAAGCGATATTTATATCACGTTGCGAATTTTCGATAACCTTAGCTGCTTCAGCAACTTTAATGGTTGGAGCAAGATGAGTTCCTGCTGTAATAATTTCGTTATATAGTTCATCAACTTCTTTTCCTATTTCAGGTGTAGAACCAGATGTTACTTTCTTAATTGTTGTAAGAGTATGCACTTTATCACCCGGATTAATTCTCTCAGGAGAATAACCTACATAAAAATGCTCATTCATTTTCTTATTTGAAATCTGCTCCAAAACAGGAACACAGTCCTCTTCAGTAGCACCAGGATAAACTGTTGACTCATAAATTACAATATCACCATCCTTAAGTACTTTTCCTACTGTCTCAGAAGCCATTACAAGGGGAGTAAGGTCTGGACGATTATTTTTATCAGTAGGAGTAGGAACGGCAATAATATAGATTTGTGCTTCACGAATATCTTCAATACTCGTTGTATATTTAAGATGTGCCGCATCCACCAAGTCCTGATCGGTGGTTTCTAATGTAGAATCATGTCCTGACAATAGTTCATCAACACGCCCTTGATTTATTTCAAAACCAATTACTTTTCTTTTCTTTCCAAATTCTACGGCTAGTGGTAATCCTACATACCCTAATCCTATTACTGCTATTGTTTTCATAATATGCTTATATTTTCACGGCTGAAATAAGTCAATAATCTCTTTCTTGTGTTTGACCTTTTTAAATCTTCCTAGCCTTTATATCTTAACTATCTGAAATGAACTCCGACCTAAATGTAGGTCAATAATTTCTGTCTTGTATTTGCTCTAAATGCAAGAACAAATTAATAGCTTTAATTGATACTTTTAAAGGGGGAATGTGTTAAATTTTTCGCTTCTCAATTGATAAAAACTGTCTCCTTGGCGTAGCTTCGCCACCTCAGTCACATAGCAAAATTGCAATGTTCTAGATTAGTGGCGTTTACGATTTAGCCAAATTCTGTTAAGAATTTAACTTATGCCTCACTCTCCCAAAGCAGAATATATTCAGTTCCGTTTTTCTTTGAGAGAAATGCATGTATTTCAGAACAAGTTAGAAGAAGGTAGCGAATCTTTCTTTTGATTAAAGACTCTGCTTTTCCTACTAACTTGAGTAAGTAATTCTTATTAATATTATCACCCACAAAAACCAGATCAATGATATTACTATCGATTCCTCTGGCAAAATCACCAACAACATAAACTTTCTTTAGATCACCGATATTATCGACAATCTCATCGATGATTCTATCGAAGCCAATATGTTTAATTAATAAACTATGTATTTCAGGAAATAATGGGTGAGTTGTATTTGCTTTAAAAAACTTTTTGTTTCCTTTCTGTTCAGATTTCAATAAACCAGCATGCTCAAATTTATTCAATTCGAGGCGAATTCCATTGGTAGAGTCACCAAATTCAGTCTCTAAATTTCGTAAATATGACTCAGAATTTGTATTGAGAAAAAACTTCATCAATAACTTAATCCTTGTCTTAGAAGTAATTAAAGCTTCAAGCATATATAATTATTAATATTGAGCAACAAAATTACTCAAACTTATTAGTCGATTAACAATTAATTTCAAAAATAATGGCAAATATAGTAATATTAGTAAGGTTTATACAATAATAATAATCATTTTTTAAAACGGGTGTTTTACCTGTTTTGGAAGTTCCTAGAGTTGGAAGT
>JAOZKO010000012.1:0-17905 GCA_029935325.1 Bacteroidales bacterium | reverse complement strand
CAATTAAACTTCCCGCTTGATAAGGTGTCGCAAAAAATTATTTATTTCCGCTTTTTCACTTTCTGGTCGGTTAATATCGTTAAGAATTATAAGAGCCTGATCGTGGAGTTCAATAATTTTACTCCTTGTTAGTGATTCAATACCTAAGCTATGGTAAAGCTTTAAAACACTCTCTACTTTTAGTTTTGGATCATTAGTGGTAAATGCATTATCTAGAGCTTCTTTGGTTTTTAGATCAGCATTTTCATAAGCTTTTAAGTATAAAAATGTCTTTTTGTTTGTTAGGATATCATTTCCTATTGCTTTGCCAAAAATATCTACATTGCCAAAAGCATCAAGATAATCGTCTCTAAGTTGAAATGCCAAACCAATAAGAATCCCAAAGTCATAGATTTTATCTAAATCTTCTTTTTGCGCTCTAGCGGCAATTGCTCCAATTTTCATAGCGGCAGCTATTAATACAGCTGTTTTGAGCCTAATCATTTCCATATAATCAGAAATATCTGTATTCTGCTCGCTTTCAAAATTCATATCATATTGCTGACCTTCGCAAACTTCCTTTGCCGTTTGGTTAAATGCAAGCAATGTATCAACTAGGATATCGGGATTTGTATTTGTAACATACTCATATGCAATTACAAACATTGTATCTCCGGAAAGAATTGCGGTATTGGTATCCCATTTATTAAATACCGATGGCATTCCTCTACGAATGGGTGACTGATCCATTATATCATCATGCAATAGCGTAAAATTGTGGAATATTTCAAGTCCAATAGCTGAATTCTCAACTTCTTTTAAGTCACCACCAAATAGCGAGCATGACATAAGACATAATAGCGGCCTAAGTCGCTTACCTCCCTGAGATAGTGAATATTGAATGGGTTCGTACAACTCATTTGGTGTTCCCATATAGCTTCTGTTTTCAAAAAGCTCTTTTACTTTATCTTGTAATTCGTCTATAGTATGCATAGTGTAGATTTGTGGAGCAAAGATAGAATTTTTATGAACGCTTGGACGGGGAGTTGTTGGGAGTTGGGAGTTTGAAGTGCCTAGAGTTGGGAGTTGGAAGTGCCTAGAGTTGGGAGTTGGGAGTGCCTAGAGTTGGGAGTTGGGAGTGTCTAGAGTTGGGCTTGCGTTAGGGATAGAAGCGGTATCCTCTGGCTTTTTTAATAAATTAGATAGTGCTTAGTCAGAAAACGTCAATTTCTTCGTTATGCTCGTGCTGAAAACAAACATTTACAAAAGTAAACTTATTGTTATTCAGCGCTTCGCAAGCCTAGAACTTAACCTTTTCTGACTAAGCACTGTAAAATAGTGCATTTTCTTGCTGACACTAGATAAAATCATCGAGTAATATTAGCATATTTTGTAAACTACCTAAATGTTATTTGTTGTAGCCAGAGATATAGCGTATAGCCCGACCACATTTTGGGTAGGAATATTTTGGGTGGCAAATGTGGGAACGCCCAAAAAATGCATTAAATTATGTGAGATATCGAAATAAATTTTGAATGAAACAAAAACATGATGACTTCGGCAAACTTTTTGTGGTTATATGGGTCTGTTTTTTGCATTAAAACTAGTAAATAATGGAATAATGGTAAAAATAAATCGTTATTGCATTGTTTTGACTAATTTTGCAAAGATGCTAATTAAAGTTTTTGAAAGACTTAGCAAAACCAAAATATGAGGAAATATATACTTTTTATAGGGTTCTTGATTATCAATCTTGGTCTGTACGCCACTCACAATCGGGCAGGCGAGATTACCTATAGGCATGTTTCGGGCCTCACTTATGAATTTACAATTGTTACTTATACCTATAGCTTATCGCCGGCTGACCGCCCTAGCCTTATTATTGAATGGGGTGATGGGACAAATTCCACTGTTTCAAGATATCAGAAGACACAATTGCCTAATTATGTGAATCTTAATCTCTATAAGGGGATGCATACATATGGCGGACAAGGTGATTTTACTATAAGTATGGAAGACCCCAATAGAAATGGTGGTGTTATTAATATTCCTAATTCTATTAATGTTCCTTTTTATATTGAGACAATCTTAAATATAAGTCCATTTATTGGTAGTAATAGTTCCCCCCTCCTTCTGAACCCACCTATTGACAATGGTTGTGTTGGTTTTCCTTTTTATCATAATGCTGGTGCTTACGATACTGATGGCGATAGCTTGTCATATGTATTGGTACATTGTAGGGGAGAAAATGGTAATTTCATACAAGGTTTTGCGTATCCTGCGGCCAGTAGTAGTTTCTCCATTGACCCCATAACTGGCACTTTGAGTTGGATAAACCCACTAATGCAGGGGGAGTATAATGTGGCTTTTTTAATTAAAGAATATCGAAATGGTTTTGAAATTGGAAGTGTAACTCGGGATATGCAAATTACCATTGGAGCTTGCAATAATAATCCACCGGTAATTGAGCAGTTAAATGATACATGTGTGGAGGTTGGTTCTACATTGAATTTTATAGTAAAGGCATCGGATATTGATAATGACTATGTTACTTTACGTGGTACTGGTGGTCCTCTAGTGCTTGCTAATAGCCCTGCTCTTTTCCCACAACCAACTACGGGACATAGTTTTGTACAATCACCATTTTCGTGGACACCATTATGCGAGCATGTTCAGTTGCAGCCTTATCAAGTGGTTTTTAAAGCTAAGGATGATGGCACGCCTGTTAATCTGGTTGATATAAAAACCCTCTTTATTAAGGTTGTTGCTCCTTCACCTAAAAACCTTATAGCCACAGCACAAGCTAATCATATTATTCTAAACTGGAACCAAAGCTATTGTAGTAATGCTAATGGATATGATATTTACAGACATAATGGATATATTGGATATATTCCTTCCAATTGCGAAACAGGAGTACCCTCATGGACTGGTTATGTGAAGGTTGGCACTACAAATAGTGTTACTACAACTACATTTACGGATACTGATAATGGTTATGGATTGATACATGGCCCCGAATATTGCTATATGGTTGTTGCAACTTTTGACGATGGTTCTGAAAGTTATGCTTCGCTTGAGACATGCGCTAATTTAATTAAAGATGTGCCTGTAATGACCAATGTAAGTATTGATTCTACAGATCAAACTGAAGGTAAGGTTTCATTAATTTGGTCGATGCCTGACTCATTGGATTTAACACAAACTCCTGGCCCTTTCAAATATTTAATATACCATAATACAACAGGCTTAGGTCAATCAGTAACACTAATTGATTCATTAAGCAACTTAACCGATACGTCTTATATGCATTATGATATAAATACAGAGGTTAATACGCATTTTTATAAGATAGACTTTATAAATAATACGACAGGAAATAGATTTATAATTGGTAGCACACAGGTTTCTTCAAGTATATTTGTAGAAACTGTAGGGCATGCTAATACCGTAACGCTTAGTTGGAATGAATTAGTTCCATGGACAAATTACCAATATATTATTTATAAGAAAAACTCATTGGGTGGTTTTGATAGCCTTACTTTTACAACTAATCAAGAGTTTACAGATAGTAATTTAGTAAATGGCTCTACATATTGTTATAAGGTAAAAAGCATAGGAGAATATAGTGCTCCGGGCTTTGCTAAACCCCTTGTAAATTGGTCACAAGAAGTTTGTGGAATCCCCATTGACGATGAGGCACCATGTGCGCCAGATTTAAGTGTAAGTACTGATTGTAGGCTAATTGAAAACCATTTAATTTGGACAAATCCTAATAATAGTTGTGCAAATGATGTTGTTGCCTATAAGTTATACTATACTGGAAGCATTAATTTGGATTATAATGAAATATATAATCCATTGAGTTCTAGCGACACAACATATACTCATATGGGAATGAGTTCGGTAGTGGGATGTTATTATGTAACGGCTATAGATTCTTTTGATAATGAAAGCGTACCAAGTAATTTAGCATGTATAGATTTAGATAGTTGCAGATTATACAGACTTCCTAATGTTTTTACTCCAAATGGTGATAATACCAATGATTTCTTTATCCCATTTCCTTACGATTTTGTTGAAAGTGTTGATATGAAGATTTTTAATAGGTGGGGAGCATTAGTTTTCCAAACCGATGACCCAGATATAATGTGGGATGGCAAAGATATTAATACAAAAAAAGATTGTAGTGAAGGAGTTTATTTTTATGTTTGCGACGTATATGAATACCGATTAGAAGGGCTAAAGATGCGACAATTGCAGGGCACAGTAAGCCTCTATCGATAAGTAATTTAAACATTAATGAAACAAATTTTATAATAGCTTATGTTTACAGGAATTGTAGAGAAAATGGGACAGATTGTAGCTGTTGAGCGCGATCAGAGTAATATTCATTTCACAGTAGAAACCATATTAGCCAAAGAGCTTAAGGTGGATCAAAGTATGGCACATGATGGTGTTTGTCTTACTGTTGTAAAGGTTGATGCCGAAAAAAGCCAATATGTAGTAACGGCTATTCAGGAGACTCTTGATAAAACATGTCTTCAGGAATGGAAGGTTGGTTATGAGGTAAATCTAGAGCGTAGTATGACTATGGGCGAGCGATTGGATGGACATATTGTTCAAGGCCATGTGGATCAAACAGCAAAGTGCATAGGCGTAGAAGAAACTGATGGAAGTTGGAAGTTTACTTTTGAATACGATGTTGCTCTAAATAATATTACTGTAGAAAAAGGTTCAATATCGGTAAACGGAACAAGTTTAACGGTTGTAGATTCTAAGCCAGGGCAATTTTCGGTAGCAATAATCCCTTATACTTATGACAATACTAATTTCCATAATTTCAAGGATGGCACCATTATTAATATTGAATTTGATGTATTTGGAAAATATGTTGCTAAATTACTTGAGCAGTATATGAGTGCTAAGGGAATGTAGATTTAACATATAAAGTATCAATATGGATAATAACGTACAAGGAGCGGAAGGTTCTTTGGCACCTTTTAGTTGTCAATATACTCCACAAATACCAGAATTATTACTACGTCTTAATTGTAGTATAGCTATTTCTACATATCAGGCAGGGAAAATAGTTCTTATATCTCCCAAAGATGAAAATTCATTAGTACAACTACCTAGAACTTTTGCAAAGCCAATGGGAGTAGCTGAAGATATAGAAAGCAATAAACTTGCTATTGCATGTAAGGATGAAGTTATTGTCTTTTCAAATTCCAAAAATTTAGCACAGCATTATCCTCTTTCACCAAATAAGTATGATTCTATTTTTATGCCTCGTACAACTTATCATACAGGGTCTTTGGATATTCATGACTTGAATTTTGGGAAAGATGGAAGTCTTTATGCTGTAAACACTTCGTTTTCATGTATAATAAATATTAATGATAATTATAATTTCGCTCCATATTGGACACCCCCATTTATTGATGCACTTGTATCAGAAGATCGCTGTCATTTGAATGGCATGGCGTTAAAAGATGGTATTCCTAAATATGCTACAGCCTTTAGCCAAGGCAACAGCTTTCAAAGTTGGAGAGGAAATATTACTAAAACAGGGATAATAATTGACATTGAAACCAATAAGATAATTGCAAAAGACTTACCTATGCCTCATTCGCCACGATTATTTGGTGACGACTTATATGTATTATTATCTGCTACTGGCGAATTGGTAAAGATTAATATTGATACTGGAGATTATGAAGTAATTATTAAAACTAATGGCTTTGTAAGGGGAATGTCTTTGTATAAAGATTATTTATTTATTGGGCTTTCAAAACTGAGAAAAAACTCTTCTACTTTTGCTAAGCTTGATTTTGCAGAAAAAGCAAATCAGTCAGGTATTTTGGTAGTGCATTTGCCCACAGCAAGTATTGTTGGCAAAATTTCATATTTAACTTCTTTAGACGAAATTTATGATGTGCATATTCTTGCTGATAAAATTCGACCAAATATATTAAATACTATTAAACCAGATTACAAATATGGCATTATGACACCGGAAGCAACATACTGGGCTAAAGCTAATAAATAATGTCAGCAAATTTGCATAAGGTAAAAAAATAATTTCATTCTATATTTCTAAGTTTCTTTGTAAAGCCTTGATTAAGAAGTTGTATTTCATTGCCTTAAAGGCAATTTTAAAAACATATGCCAAATCAAAACAATTAAGTATATTTGCAGACACTATACAGTGCCTTTAACCAAAGCTAGAAAATATGAAACATCAATACCATTACGCTAGAAAAAAGAGAAATCTTGCTGTTTTATCAAACAAATTACAATACCTAATTACTTACCATAAGGATAAGGCTATACTTCAGATTGAGCTGTTAATAATTAAAATAAGGAAATTAATAGTTGAATTAGCTGTTGTGTTTTCAAAACCTGCTATTTCAAAAATATTAGGAGCTACTGCTTTTATTTTTGGTATTTCGTTTGCTAATCAGAGCACTGCCCAATCTTTTGCAAATCCGGTATTAAATCCTTTTGGACTAACAAATGTTAAGGATTTTGCAGCACCTGCTTTTGTTGATTTAGACGGAGATGGGGATATAGATTTATTAGCTGGCGAATATTATGGTGCAATGAAGTATTTTGAAAATATTGGCACTACATCAAATCCTATTTTTTCTTCTCCTCAAACAAATCCTTTTGGTTTAGACTCCGCTTACGAATTAAATTTTCCTGCTTTTGCAGATCTTGATGCTGATGGAGATATGGATTTATTAGTTGGCGAAGGAGATGGTATAATGCAATATTTTCAGAATACAGGAAGTGCTACAAATCCGCAGTTTGCTACACCACAAGCAAATCCTTTTGGTTTAGCTACTGCTTATTATTTCGCAATGCCGAGTTTTGTTGACTTAGATGGAGATGGAGATTTCGATTTACTTATTGGTGAATATTACGGGAATATGAAATACTATCAAAATACAGGCACGGCATCTAACCCGCAATTTGCTGCTGCTACATTAAATCCTTTTGGACTATCCGCAACTTATGTTTTAGCTTGCCCCTCATTTGCTGATTTAGATAATGATGGAGACATGGATTTATTGGTTGGAGAAGCTTATGGCGCTCTGCACTATTTTCAGAATACAGGCACAGCATCTGCTCCGCAATTTGCAAATCCGGTATTAAATCCTTTTGGATTAGATACCACTTATATGTATGCTTTTCCTAGCTTTGCTGATTTAGATGATGACGGTGATTTGGATTTATTAGTAGGAGAATACTATGGAAATATGCAGTATTTTGAGAATACTCAAACTTCTCCTGGATTTACCAACACAGTACAAGAATTTGAATTCAATATATATCCTAATCCAGTTATAGATATACTATATATTGATTCGAAAGAAAAGTATAATAAAATTGAAATTATTAATTCAATAGGAGAGTCCTTTATTATAATTAATAATTACAAAAATCAAATTTCACTTACTCATTTATCATCAGGTATTTATACTATCAGACTTAGTTCTGAGGATGGTCATATTGCAGCGAGGAAGTTTATGAAGCAATAAACTTTAAAACAATCTTTCAATTAAAATGGCAAAAAAAATAGAATCTGATGTTAAATGTATTTGGTTTACAGGGCTTTCTGGTTCAGGAAAGACTACTTTAGCCAATGAATTGAAAAAAGAATTTGATGCAATTAGTTTACCATCAGTAATATTAGATGGCGATATCATTCGCAAAGGCCTAAACAAAGATATTGGATTTTCGGAAACAGCCAGAAAAGAAAATATAAGAAGGGTAGCTGAAATAGCCAAAATTATTTTACAATCAGATATAATGGTAATTTGTGCTTTTATGTCTCCTACCAATGATATTCGCCAACTTGTAAAAAATATTTTAGGTAATTACTATATTGAGGTTTTTGTGGATACACCCATCGAAGTATGCATAAACAGAGATGTTAAAGGAATTTACAAAAAGGCATTAAATGGTGAGATTAAGCATCTAAGTGGAATTGATTCTCCATACGAAAAACCCATATCACCTGAAATAACAATTATCACAGAAAACTCTGAGCCACAACAAGGCGTTTCACTTATTTTAGATTTTATAAACTCCTAGGTTTAAGAGTTGCCTAGAATGTATCTCTCAGATTTTACTTCAACGATACACAAACTTATTAATAATAAGTCTGGTTTTAGACAGTCAAAACACTATCAAATATGAAAAAAAATATTATTCTATTGATTTTTTTGGTTTTCAATATTATTGCTTTTGAGGCAATTTCATGTAACTATCAATTAAAGATATATTCCTCAGATGGAAGTGGTTGGGGGAGTCGGAAGGTGAGTGTTAAAGTGGATGGTAATACCGTTTTATCAAATAAAACAATTAGCCAAGCTGGGCCATTATACTTTTCATTTTCTGTCAATGCAGGGAGTTCGATCACAACTAATTTTTATGGTTCTCCGTATTCTTCTTCACAATGTGAATATTGGATTTTAGACGCAAATGGTTTAATCGTTGCACATCAGGGGTCGAATAATACTGCACCCACAAGTATAACAACACCGATAATTGTTTATTGCCCATCGAATATTGATGCTGGAGTATCGAGGGTAGGATACCGTGCAGTTGGCGATAGCACTACCTATGCCATTGTAAATAACTACGGTTCTAATACAATTTTTAGTGTAACACTAAATTGGAAAAAGAACGGAGTAAGTCAAACACCAATTTCTATAAATAGCATGTTAAATCCAAATGATTCTGTTATTGTTCCTTTGGAAAATCTATCGGCAACAACACAGATTACGGCCTACACATCAAGCCCTAATGGTTTGGCCGACCAAAATACATATAATGATACCATACATACAAACATAAACACTTTTGACTTTCCACCTACTAGTACTTGGGAAAATATGCTTCCAGGATTGTTATTTCCCGAAGTCTCGGATTTGACTTGGTATTCAACTTATCATTTTCATCAAAGGTGTTTAATTAAAAGTGGCCCACCATATGGCGGCAACTATGGGCCAAGTGTTGATCATACAACAGGTACATCAACAGGTCATTACTTATATTCTTCCTCTACCTATATCAACAGTACTGATACGTGTTTTATAAACAGTCCTCTTTTGGATATAAACAACTATCCTGCAGGAATTAAATTAGAGTTTTATTATTATATGCGAGGCAATTACGTAGGTACGCTTATTGTTCAAGAGTTTGATGGCACGCATTGGAATACATTATGGGCGATTTCGGGGAAAAATCAAACTACATCCTCCATGCCATGGATACGTAAACAATTAACAATAAATCCCGGATCAAAGCAGTTAAGAATTGGTGCTTTAGGAGCTAATATTGCTATAGATGATATCAGACTTTACAATCCATCTTTAATTGATGCCGAATTAACTGAAATAATATCACCTGTTAATGGCTCGTCATCTGGCACTTCATTTAGTGCTATTATTGATATAAAAAATGCAGGAAGGAGCCCAATAAATAATACTACGGTAAAATTTTCAATAGATAATGGAGCTTCATATATCTACGAAGTTTCTAATACTCCCATTAATCCTTTGGATACCTTTACTTATAATTTTGCTACTCCTATTAATTTGCAAATGGGAATGTATCAATGTATTGCTATTGTTTCGCAAGCTGGAGATACCATAAATCACAATGACACCATTCGAAGTAATATTTTCTTATCAAACCCATTATCTGGAACATATACTCTCGGTTCTTCGGCTAATACTGATTTCGAAAACTTTTATCAATTAACAAAAACCTTAAAATATTGCGGCATTACTGGCCCAGTAACAATATTACTTGATAGCGGTATCTATGATGAGAAAATTGTATTTGATGCTATTCCAGGGGCATCAGCAATTAATACTGTTCATATCAAAGGACAGGGAATAAAGACACAATTTGTAAATACGCACCTTATTTTGAATGGAAATAATTGGTCATCAAATGTATTAATTCTTAATCATACCAAACATATTATTATAGATAGTCTAACATTTATTAAGCCTATTAATGTGCCAATATCTTCTTATCGTTACTCTGTTTTATCATTACGAAACAGTTCTGATAGTAACAAAATTATAAATAGTTATTTTAATTTTCCAAATCAGCAATCTCAATACAACTCTAACTATTATTTACTATATGTTTCCAATAGTTCTGGGCTTACAATTAAAAACAATACTTTTATTGGTGGTACAAGAGGCATTCATATACAGGGTTCAAATTACTCTAATTATCCTTTATATTACTGTGAGAACACTACTATAGAAAATAATATTCTAATTGGGCAAAAAAGTTATCCTGTTCTTTTAGAGCATTTTATCGGCTGTATTATTAAAGATAATAATATCCACATGAGTATCCAAAATAATTATTCAGGCATATATCTTTTACATGGGCAAAACAATATGAGAATAACAGGCAATAAGCTAAATGTGGAGTTTGGATACACAGGAATCAATCTTTATGATATCAATTGCAACCCAAGTCAGGATACGATTTTAATTGCCAATAACTTTATACGTCTTAATAAGACCAATAATACTAGCAGCGGATATGGAATCTATAATAACAATGCTAAAAATATTAAGTATTATTATAACAGCGTAAATATCACTGGTAACAGTACTGCATCACGTGCTATTTATCTGGCAAATGGCACTGATTCCATTGATTTGAAAAATAATATTTTTACTAATAATGCAGGCGGATATGCTATATATAGCAGTGTTGCTAATTCAAATTTTGATAATGACTACAACAATCTTTTTAGTAGCGGGAATAATCTTTGTTTTATTAATACTAATATTTTGAATTTGGCCTCTTGGAAAACAGCCTCAGCAGATGCACAACACTCTTTGTCGATTGATGTGCTGTTCAATAGCGAATCTGATTTACACAATATGACAGCTCCTCTTAATAATCAAGGTTCTTATACTGCATTAATAACTAAGGATATAGATGGTGATATCAGAAGTATAACCACTCCTGATATTGGAGCCGATGAATATACACCCATTCAGGATGACTTATCTATAACAGAATATCTAGGTATAATGCAAAGTAGTTGCGGATTGTCTTCTTCGGAAACAATAAAAGTGGTTGTTAAAAATCTTGGCTCCAATAACCAAACAAACATGCCCATAAAATACCAGCTAAATAATGGATTAATAATAACAGATACCATTTCGTTCTTGTCATCATGGGCAGTTGATACTTTTACTTTTTCCGTTAATGCAAACTTATCAGTCCAGGGAAAATATCACATTGCTGTTTTTACAGACCTTATCAACGACCAAAACCGACAAAACGATACTGTCAATTATGATATTAAGCATACTACTACTATCGACAGCTTTCCGTATTATCAATCGTTTGATTCTGTTCCTTTGGAAATGAACCTGATAACACAAAGTAAGTCAACAGCTCAAATTACAGGATATTGCCCTTCTTATCATTCATCAGGATTGTTTTTTACATCAAAAACACAGACTGGATGGCAAAGTAGTAGCACGATAGATCAAGCCATCAGCAACAATCCCCAGCATTTGGCAAAAGCATCATTTTGTAGTATTGATGCCACATTACTTTCAAGTCTAATGATGAAATTCAATATTGATATTAATTCATTTTATAATACTACTGATTCATGGTTTAGGGTGATGATTAACGATACTATTTATGCCAAGAGCATTAACGGAGATTCCATTTGGAATGGTAGCTCTGGAAACTACCATCCTTTGCAAACAAAGATTTTTGATTTAAGTAGCTATACTGGCACTTCATTCTCAATCTCTTTAGAATTTGTGGGTAGAACAAAGAAGGTTAACTGTTCGGGATGGGGCGATGCTGTATTTATTAATAGTTTTAGTCTTTGGGCTCCTACAAATATTGATGCTGGAGTTAAGAGTATTATTAGTCCTATAATTAAAAACTGTGGATTAGTTAACGACACTATGGTTTTATCTGCCATTAACTACGGAACTGATACGCTTAATTCCATACCCATTAAGATTGAGGTAACTTCACCATCAGGAGTTCTAAACTCTATTAATGTTATATCTCAGGATACAATTGTTCCCAATACATTTAACTCCTTTTCTGCTTTCCCTATTGATTTTCATTCTTCGGGAATATATAATATAAAAGCATATACGCAATTATCTGGTGATACTACTCATTTCAATGATACGGTATTTCACATGGTGACCATCAAGCAACCTAAATCCATTCCTTTCTACGAAAATTTTAGTGGGAATACTTCTCTTTGGGTAAGTAGTGATTTTTGGGTGAATTATTTTAATAATGACATGGCAATATACTCAAATGCAGGAGTAAACGATACAGTATCTTTCAAATATTCTTTACCATTAGGTGAAATTGATACTGCAGATTATTTGTGGTTTGACTTTTTAGCCTGGATGGGTACTCCATTAATACCAATGGGCTTCGATAGTGTTTTTGTTATAGTGCTATCGGATTGTGGTTTTACTCAAGATACTGTACTTATAATTGATTCTTTATCTTATATTCCTTCCTATTCTACTTTCAATAAAGCGACTGTCTCCCTTTCTTCTTTTGCAGGAAGTTATATATCAATCAAATTTGTGGTGAAAAGGGGCAATACTGGTGGTGATAAGTTATATGTCTTTGATAATATTGTAATCGGGCCTTCCGAATCGGTTTCCCTAGGAAACGATACTTTGGTTTGTAAAGGCCAAAAAGTAAATCTTCATTGCAAACACATTGAGGAAGCTAGTTATCACTGGTTAATAAATGGCGACACATTGAATGCTGATACTTCATCTATTAGTTATATCGTTGATTCAAATACAGTTGTCATTGTAGAGATAAACTCACCTTTTGGCATTGCATCGGATACACTCATTATTGATCTATATCCACCTATTTCAGTTTTATTAAGTGATACAAATAATCTATGCGGCTTGTCCGAAACACATATACTTGATGCTGGTAGCAATCCATTCTATTCTTACCTATGGAATACTGGAAATACGACATCTGCAATTTCAGTAGATACATCAATATTTCATGGAATAGCAGCATATTTTAAAGTAGAAGTTACAGATACTAATGGTTGCTCAATTGGAAAGTATTCTTATAGTAGATTCCTTCCAAAACCCTATCCTTCACTTGCATCCGATACTACAATTTGTTATAATCATATCATAACTTTAAATGCGGATAGCGGTTATATATCATATCTATGGAATACAGGAGATACCACAATTTCAATTGCATTAGATAGCAATATCTTCAATGTGGGTTTAAATCCATATATTGTGCAAGTTTGGAATGAGCAAAATTGTAGTAATACAGATACAATTGTTATTAACGTAAGCCTTTGTGCAGCTTTCAACTCTACTACGAAAACTATGGGCAAAATCATTATTTACCCAAACCCTTCCAACGGTATATTTACTTTTAAAGCTGAGAGTATAGAGCTAGATGACTTCGAAATGAAAGTGGTGAATGTGAGCGGAAAAGAGATTCTTTCAAAACTAGTTAAGCAGGCTTATTATCAAGACCAAACCTACATAGTTGATCTTGAGGGACAACCATCTGGGATTTATTTCCTTGTGCTTAACTCAAATAGTGAGAGCATAGTTATTAAGTTGATTGTTAGATAGTATTTATTAATAATTCATTCTTATGAAAAACATTCGTTTTATCCTTTTTTTGCTAGTTTTTCTCAGCGTAAATAAAGAGAACATTTATGCTCAGATATTTGTAGAAAACACTTTGGATACGCTAGGTGGCGTTTGTATTGGCGTAAACGAATGGGGGGATTATGATAACGATGGGGATTTAGATGTCGTGGTTATAGGTTACTCATATTCAGCTACAAATATTGCCAAAATATATAAAAATACTGGTAACGGTACTTTTAGTGAGCAATCAAATATTTCGTTTCCAGCTTTAAGCAGAATGTCTGCCAAATGGGGGGATTACGATAATGATGGGGATTTGGATTTATTGATTTCTGGTATAACTTCGGGATGTAATGATATAACAAGAGTATATAAAAACAACGGAAATAATACTTTCACTTCCGCTATATCTCTTACTGGAGTGTCACGCGGTGATGTTGATTGGGGTGATTATGACAATGATGGCGATTTGGATATTATAATAACTGGTAATATTGGTACGAATACAAATTATGCTAGTATATATACAAACAATGGCCCTTCGGTAGGCTATTCTTTTACTGAACTTTCAAGTGTTGGGATAACGGGTGTAATTAATGCAGGTGTAGAATGGTGCGATTATGATAATGATAGTTATATTGATTTTGCCATTACAGGCACCAAAATAACTTCTGGGAAGACTAATATTTATAAGAATAATGGCAATAGTACATTCACTATACCTTCTAGTATATCCTTATCACAAGTAAATTCCAGCACTGTGGCCTGGGGCGATTATAATAACGATGGTTTTCACGACCTTTTAGTTCTAAGTCATAATCCAAGACTATATAAGAATAATGGTAACGGCTCTTTTAGTTCGCAAGGTAGCGCTGGTTTGCCTTCATTATCATATCCTTCAGCTTCATGGGGTGATTACGATAATGATGGTGACTTGGACCTGCTGGTATGTGGTAACACTATTTATCATAATGCATATGTTAGAGTTTTTAAGAATAACGGGAATAACACATTTTCTCAACTCACAGGCTTGTCATTACCTCTTATAAAGAGGGGTAAAGTAAGTTGGGTGGATTTTGATAATGATGGAGATCTAGATATTTCATTATGCGGACAGGTTGATACAAATTATGTTTCCAAGATTTATAAAAATATAGATACAATTGTTAATCAGCCTCCAACAATACCTATGGGTTTAAATAGCCAACAAGTAGGCAAAAAATATCTACTCTCGTGGAATAGAAGTTCTGACAGTATATCACCAAGTCAAACTATCACTTACAATATTAGAATAGGCTCTACTGATACCACTGAAGAAATCAAATCATCACAATCTGATTTGGCAACAGGGTTTCGTAAAGTAATAGAATTTGGCGCGATAAAGGATACATTTATTTACATTGAAATACCTCCTGTATGTTCACAAATGGGGCAGTATATTTATTGGTCAGTACAGGCAATTGATAATGGCTATAAAGCTTCCCCATTTTCGGCAACCGATAGCATTTCACCTGAGTTTAATATAACGGTAAGTAATGATACTTTAATAACACTTGGTGACTCCATTCAACTATATTCGGCACCCAATACACCGGCAAGTGTCAGTTATAGCTGGTCACCATCTACTGGTCTTAGTAATTCCAATATTGGCAATCCTGTTGCTTCTCCTTTGTGGAATACAACTTACTATGTTACTGCGATCTATGGCTCAACTATAAGACAGGATAGTATAGAGATATTGGTAAATCCATTCAAGGAAGTACAAAATACCAATATAACAGGAATTGGCGTTGGGGCTACAAAATGGGGAGATTATGACAATGATGGAGATTTGGATATCTTTCTTAGTGGGAATCAATCCACAAGCGGATCAGGAAATCCTATAACTAAAATATATGTAAATAATGGCAGCAATTCATTTAGCCTGCATTCAGGAAATAGCATTAATGCGTACTACAATACTAATGCTGATTGGGGTGATTACGATAATGATGGAGATTTGGATTTAGCACTTTGCGGAAATTCAAGCGAAACGGAAATCTATAAAAACAGTGGGAATCTAGTTTTAAGTAAGCAAACTGGGCTATCAATTAGTGCAGCTAGTAATAAAGGTATTGTAAAATGGGGAGATTACGATAATGATGGTGATTTGGATTTATTGATTGCTAACAACTTAAAAACAAAATTATATCGAAACAACGGTATTAATTCTCTGGGTAATACCACTTTCACTGAACAAACAAATGTTATACTTCCTGTAATTTCAAAACCTTCGGTAGATTGGGGAGATTATGATAATGATGGAGATTTGGATATTCTAATGGTGGGCTCATTCACAGCCAAAGTATTAAAAAACAATGGTAATAACTCATTTACTGAATTATCAGGAATCAACTTCCCAAATAATATTCATCTTGAAGCTATTGCCTCTTGGGTTGACTATAATAATGATGGTAAACTTGATATTTATATTCATTGTAGCTTATCATATTCTACTTATACAACTAAACTATATACGAATATGGGTAATCACACTTTTACTGAAAACTCCAGTTTTAGTACTCCGACCTATTTTCAGAAATCATCAAAATGGGCTGACTATGATAATGATGGTGATATGGATGTTATCCTTTGCGGATATATAAACGACTACGGACATCCGATAATAACACTCTATGAAAATTACGGAAATACTACTTTCGCTGAGGCACGTAATGTTAAACTCCCTTATATGGGTTGGTGTAATATTGACTGGGGTGACTATGATGCTGATGGAGATTTGGATATTCTTATGACGGGAACTAGCGGTGCATGGGTTTATGATACTAAGATTATTGAAAATCTCTCCGAAAAGCGCATCACAAATATAAGACCAACTATACCACAGAACTTAAGTGTTTCTACTTATGGTAATGATTTTATCTTTACTTGGAATAAGGCCACTGACGATAGTACAAACAGCAATGCTATTTCTTATAATATGTCAATAGGAAAGAATTATAATCCAAATGGCGTTTTATCAGCACAGTCATTAAGTAGTGGTGCCCGATTATTTAGTAGGATAGGAAATATGCAGTTGGATACATTTGTAACATTAAAGATTAATGACCCTTCGTTTAATCAAGTTTATACAGCTAGTTTACAATCTATTGATAATTCATTTTATCCTTCAGCTTTTTCATCGCCAATATCATTTTCACTTCAACCTCAGGGGTATATTATTGCTGATAAAGATTCTGTGTATTGCGGAGATAGCCTACATCTCAATGTGGTTATTACTAACGGAGATTCCTCGCAGTTGACCTATTCGTGGAGCCCTTCCATAGGATTGTCTAACGATTCAATAATAAATCCTATTGCGAAGCCTCTACATAATACTTGGTATAAGATTATGGCAATAAGCAATACGGGTATGATATTTTCCGATTCGGTTAAAATTATTGTTCCTGATGCCATTAATCCGGATTTTATAGCTTCGCAAACAAATATTACTCAATTGCCTTATGTGGTAGATTTTACTAATACTACCGCTAATCTTCAAAATTGTCATTTTACATGGTATTTTGGTGATTCAACAATACTACAATCTGATAGTGTTTCGGTTCAGCATGTTTATACCACACCCAAACAATATACAGTTGCTTTAAAAGCGGTAAAAATAAATTCCAATTGTAGTGATTCTGTAGTAAAATATCATTATATAAGTTGCTTACCAACAGGTATTTCGTCGGACTCAAATAATCTACTCTCAATTAAAGTGTATCCAAATCCCAATAATGGGAATTTCTCAATAATAATTGATGGTGTAAAATCTGAAAGTTATACAATTGAAATATTATCAATGCTTGGCGAAATCATATTCACTAAAACTTTGCAAGACTTGACTCCAAAATCTGTCAAGAAAATCAATTTGAATAATGTTACCGAAGGTATTTACATTGTAAGGTTAAGTTCAAAATCGGAAAATCTTAATAAAATGATAGTAATCAAAAAGTAATAAAGCTACCTGGGTTGCCGAATAAGGGTGCAAGGTGTGTGATTTATAGCCATATCGAAAATTTCCTCCCCATTAGGCAAAACAATACTCCTTTAATGTTTTATAAAAATCACACAGTCAGGCGATTACGGCTTTATGCAATAATGTATAATAGTCACAAAATCAACCCTTTGTGCCTTGGCGTCTTTGCGAGAAACATAAACTCAACGAAGTATTAGCAAAATAGACA
>JAOZKO010000148.1 GCA_029935325.1 Bacteroidales bacterium | reverse complement strand
ACTATCGGGAGAGGTTGAAGTTGAGGTTGAAAACTGGAAAAAATCCTTACTCAATTAACACATCAATAGAAAGTACATAAATTGTATATTACCAAGAATCATCTTAATTCCCAACAATTTTAAGCTCAACCCTTCTATTCTTTTGCATTTGATCAGAGTTGCTTGCATCGGGGTAAACCATTTGCGAATAGCCGAAACCTTGATAATCCAATCGCTCGGCATCAATTCCTCTTTTCACTAAGTAATCGTAAACAGCTTTGGCTCTGTCAATGGACAATTGATTATAATATGCCTCCGGCTTTTTCTTATAACTCCCCCTTGGCAGGTTCACATGTCCTTGGATTTCTACTTCCAAACTTGGATTGTTTTTCAGAACATAAAAAAGCTTGCGCAATGCAGTGGTGGAATTACCAACAAAACTAGCTGTGCCACCTTGGAAATATACTTTCTTAAGCTCAAAAGAGGAACCAACTTTAACATTCTGTAGTTCTACTATCTTGCTAATTAAGCTATCGCCATCGTGCACCTTAAAACTTACTTTATTTAATAAGTATTGTGGTTTAGTAACATAAATCTCATAATAATCGCCAATAATTAGAGGTAGAAATAATGATGAGTTTTCTTGCTTTAGCAAAGTGTCACTTATATAATTTTCATCAAAATGAACAATAACAATCTGTGCATTTACCATTGCTTGACTGCTGGCATCCACTATATTAAGATTAAGCATTGGAGTATTATTTACCTTCTGCACTTGTTTCACAGCAGTGGGCTCAAAATCAAAATCAATTCTATGTCCATTATCTCCACCATATACATTATTCAAAACCAGATAGTATTTTCTACCTTTCTTTATATGCAATGAAAAACTAAAGTTATTACCTTTCCCTTCGTGAACGAAATTAGAACTTCCTTCGCTGGACAATCCTGTAGTACCATTTTTTGCAACATTTGTTCTTGAAATATTGCTCCGTACTGGCTGCAAACTTTTGTCAATTATAGCAGAGCAACAATTGCCATCAGCGCACTCAAAAAGAATAAAATCATAATCATCCTCTGCCCTATCTGGGGTAATAATAAAACTCATTACTGCATCTTCCTCAGCAATAAAACTATACCAAACAGTAAATAATTCTTTTTCGAAATAATGCAAATCACCCTTGCTTGACTTTATTTCCATTTGCTCGCCAGGGCCTTTTGGAGCAGTGGCATGTATCGATTTTTTACCGCTAATATCGATAGAGTTTACACAATCGGCAGATTTAGCACTAACGATTATATTATGTTGCGCTTTTACTGAAAATGCAAAAGAAAAGAAAAGAAATATGGAAATATACAATCTCATTATTCGCTGATTATTAATTTTGTTCTATGAATTATTGTAGAGTCACTAGTAGATAACGTAACAAAATAAGCTCCTACTGGAAGATTTGAAGGCCGCCATATTTTCTCTGATTTTCCATTGGAAACTTCCATCTGCAATTCTGCAACTTCCTTGCCTAATGAATCATAAACCCGAATAGTAGTTTGGAAATCAAAATTCCCTTCAAAACGGAACTCATCTTTGCTAGGGTTTGGGCTTATTTTCAATTCAATTTCACGAATCAGATTACTCTTATCACTAATTCCCAAACAGGACGCATCATAAACTGCCAGAGCATATTCCCCAGATTTAAGATTATCGACCCAAAGGTAACCTGTTACCCAATTGCCCATTTTCTGAAAGGCTTGCTTCCGCCACTTCTGTCCACCATGCTCACGATATAGAATAACTATTGAATCCTGTGACGAAGTAATAATATCAGCATCTAAATCTGCTGTTCGCCAATACCTAAACTGACCCTGTGCTGTTAACTTCTGATGATTGTTTGCTGCAACAGTCCAGTAGCGTTTTGAAGAAATCCTCAAACCGGGATATGTTATACCTAAAGTATCGGGGGCTACCCAATTATGAGTTATTTGAAAAAGAGCAGAATCAGTAATCTGCTGCACATCAAGTTTAAAGTATGATTGCTGATAGTCCAATATTCCTGTTTGGTTTATCACTTTTGAGTAATCTGTTGTTGCATCGGCAAAGGTTTCTTCTAAATCCACAAATACTACCGTTGGATTAAATGCTATTTGAAAAACCTCACTTCCTGATTGCCCAGAGAATTGCACAATTGTATCTTTTCTATTCCAATTATCATCCATAAATGTAATTGGCATTCGGTTGCTAAGTGCAAAGTTGGGCTTATGATTTAGAGCTTGCCTAGCTGCTACTTCTATATTATACAATCCTGCAGTACTACTATTTACAAAAAACGAATCCACAGCAAACTGTGAAAAACCGGGCTCAAATACCCAAGAATCGAAAAAATCAACAACGCTAATTCCAGTATGTGCGGTAATAAAATCGCGAAACTCATATGATGTTTGATCCGAAAAAGCATTCTGTGACATATATGCCCTCAAGGCACTAAAGAATAATGAATCGCCAAGGTAACCTCTAAGGCTATGAGCAACCGTTCCTCCTTTGTCGTAAACTGTACTTCCATAGGTGTATTCGTGTGGAACTCCAGCCACTGCCCTATATCCATTATCATTGTGGTGGGTATTTTTTAGAACATCAAATAATTCAGCTCGCATATTGTTCTTATAGGCCTCTCGACCATAAATATATTCTTGATACATAGATTCTGAAAAAACTGCCCAACCCTCGTTAAGCCACATATCGGGGGCACTATGGCAAGTAACCAAATCCCCAAACCAATGGTGCGACAATTCATGTGCAATTAAAGTTTCGTAGGTTGTTGCTCCATTAATATATCCCAAGCCAATATGAATAGATGTGGCATGTTCCATTGCTCCAGAGTTGAAAGGAATACCAACGTACCCTATTCGCTCCCAGCGATATGGCCCATAATAAAACTCATAGGCTTCCAAAATTGATTTTAAATGAATAAAACTTCCTTGTGCTGCTGCTACCTTATTCTGAGGTACATATATAGCGATAGGAATTGGTCCATTCATGGAATTAAAAGTATCTTCTAATGCAACATATTCTCCTATTGCCACACTTGCCAAATAGGTAGGAATATCATTCTGCAAATTCCAATGATAGGATTTCACTCCATTTGCACTTGTTGTTCCCACAAGGGTACCATTACAAACTGCAACATTATTGTTCTTTACAGTAATATTAAAATCGTAGGTAGCACGGTCGGTAAAATTATCAACACAAGGATACCATACTCTACCATAATTATGAGGATCGTCCTGCATTCCCACAGCCATATTAAATGCAAAGGTGGAATCATTAGAAAAATAAAAACCTCCCCAACCCGATGGATCTACCTGTGGATTTCCATGATAATAAACCTTACACATTACTGTATCAGAGGTGTTTATTGCTGACAGAAGAGGAATGCTTAATAGTGTATCGTTATATTGCCAATTGGTGATTTTGCTTTGTTCCACAAAAACTGAATCAGGAACTAAATGCTGCAAATCAAGCGACAATTGATTAATCCCATTATGCAATGGCACTATTTTAAGTTCAGTAAAACCACCAATATGATGTTGACTTAGGTAGATAATATCAAGATTAATATTATAGTGTAAAACGTCAAGACTATCGGAGGCTGTTGATTTTACATCCCATTTAGCATGAGAACATTGAGCTTGCCCAATAAGATTTACATTAAATAATATAAAGCCTAATACGAATATAAATATCTTCATTGTGTTTATGTATTAACAATTATTATGATAAAAAAGCCAAATTTCACATACATACCCCAACATTGTGTATTTTTATGTAAAAATAAGTAATAAATTTGGGGTCTAAAATTAATCTAAATATCAATTGATTTATTTGAAAATTATTTTAACAAAACCAAAACCTCTATAATGCTGAAATACACAATAATACTTGTTTTTTCAAGCCTGTTTTTTAGTCTAAATTTATCTGCTCAAGAAACATGGACATTGGAACAATGCATAGATTATGCTCTAAAAAATAATATTGACATTAAGCAAAACCAATTACAATTAGAGATTCAGGAGAGTAATTTGCTTCAATCTAAAGCACAAATGCTACCTAGTATTAATGCAAATGGTAACGATATTGTTAACTGGGGAAAAACTGTTGACCGCTATACCAATCAATTTGCTGACTCACGTACCACATCCATTAATTTATATTTACAAAGTAGCGTAACTGTTTTCAATGGTTTTCAGCTGCTAAATACTGTAAAAAGGAATAAGTTGGAATTAGTTGCTCAGGGTTATGAATTAGCATATCAGATGGATATGAAAGCTATGGAGGTTACTACTGCTTTTCTGCAAATATTATACGACCAAGAAAATCTAAAAACCAAGGAAGATCAGGTTAAGCTAACTCAAATGCAAGTAGATAGAACCACCAAATTAGTGGAGGCAGGAAGTAGTGCAAGGGGCGATCTTTATAATATTAAATCGCAATTGGCCATAGAGCAGGCACAGCAAATTGAAGCGGAGAATTTACTTAATCTATCAATGTTGAGACTGAAGCAGCTGATGTATTTGCCCGGTGAAACTGAGATGAAAATATTTGCACCAGAGATTGAACTTACTGAGGGCTTTTATCAAATTGAAGACCCTTATAAGGTATATGATTACGCATTGAAAAACAGACCAGAGATTAAAAGTGCTGAAACAAGAGTAGAAAGTTCTAAAACTGACTTGAATATTGCAAAAGGTATGATTTCTCCAGCCTTAACTATTTCTGCTGGTTTAGGTAGTGGGTATTCAGGAGCTAATGTATTATTAGATGGAAGTCCAATATTTACGGGCTTTGTGCCTAGTGGTGATTTCACTAGTGGCGGCGATACCGTTATCACTCCCACCTTTGATTATGCTACTACTCCTAAGCCTTGGGCTGATCAGGTTATTGACAATAAAAACTACTCAATTGGACTATATTTAAGTGTTCCTATTTTCAATGGGCTACGAACTTATACAACAATTAGCCAATCCAAAATTGCCATGCAGCAAGCAGAGCTACAATTGGAAAAAAGCAAAAGAGATATGCGTCAAACCATTGAAAAATCCTATGCTGATGCTCGATCTGCTTTTAAGAATTACGAAGCAGCAAAATTGCAATTAGCAGCTTTGGAAGAAGCTTTTGAATATGCCACACAACGCTATGATGCTAAAATGATTACCGCCTTTGAATATAATGATGCTAAAATAAAACTTAGCAAAGCCGAAAGCGAAGTGCTTAACGCTAAATACAATTATGTTTTCAGAGTTAAAGTTTTAGATTTCTATTATGGTAAACCATTAAAATTATAATCCTTTTCCGATGACTAAAGATACAAAGAAGAAAGCCAATAATAAGAAACGCAATATTATAATTATTGCCCTTGTTTCCGTTCTACTAATTGCATTGATTATTGCTAAGAAACAAGGTGTTATTGGAGGAACAGAATACACCAAAATAAGTAGTGAAAAGGTAGAAATCCGCAGCATTATTGAATCAATTACTGCCAGCGGAAAGATTCAACCTGAGAAGGAAATTATGATTGCTCCTGATGCTTCGGGAGAGATAAAAGGCTTATTTGTAAAAGAAGGCGATAGCGTTCATATTGGACAATTATTACTGAAGATAAATCCTGATATCTACCTTAGTACTGTAGATAAAGTTACTGCAAATCTAAATTCTTCAAAAGCAAATTTAGCAAATTCAAGAGCAAGACTATCGCAAAGCAAGGCGCAGCTAATTAAAGCCAAAGCAGATTTTAATAGAAGCAAAGGCTTACATGATAAGGATGTAATTTCTGATGCTGATTTTGAAGCTGCACAATCGCAATACGATGTAGCAAAAGCTGATGTAGAAGCAGCAAAGCAAAATGTACAGGCAGCAATGTTTGCTGTTAATAATGCCGAGGCAGGGCTTAAAGAAGCTAAAGACAATCTGACAAAAACCGCTGTGTTTTCACCAATTGAAGGCACTGTATCGATGCTAAGCAAAGAAGTGGGAGAAAGAGTTAGCGGCGCATCACAATTCTCGCCAGGAACAGAGGTAATGCGTATTGCAAACCTTAATAATATGGAAGCACAGGTGG
Source organism: Bacteroidales bacterium (assembly GCA_029935325.1). Taxonomy (GTDB): domain Bacteria; phylum Bacteroidota; class Bacteroidia; order Bacteroidales; family UBA1556; genus UBA6267. The sequence goes on along the minus strand of JAOZKO010000148.1, from coordinate 797 downwards.
ATGTTAGCGAAAATGATATTGTAAGAGTTCACCTTAATGATACTGCCCTAATAGAGGTAGATGCTTATTTGGGAAGAAAATTCAAAGGTTTGGTAACACAGATTGCTAATTCAGCAAATTCCAGTGGTGCTGGCACCGATCAGGTAACGAATTTTAAAGTAAAAATCAGGATGCTAGTTTCTTCCTACGAAGATCTATTGGATTCTAATAACCCAAACCTCTCCCCTTTTCGCCCAGGAATGTCAGCAAGTGTAGAGATTCTTACTACCTACGAAAACGATATATTAACCGTACCAATACAGTCAGTTACCACCCGCGACGATACTTCTTCGTATAAATTAAGGGGAGGAAATACTACTGCAAAAAAGAAGGATGATAAGGATAAGAAAACCGCCTTTGAGAAAAAAGCCGATGAGTATGTTTTTGTATATAAAGAAGGGAAAGTATATTTGCGCAAAGTAGAAATTGGAATTCAAGATACGGACTATTACCAAATTATAAGTGGCCTTAAAGAAGGTGAAGAAGTTGTTACAGCCCCATATCGCGCCATTAGCAAAAAACTAAAAAACAACCAGCCTGTTAATAAAGTTGATAAGGATGAGTTGTTTGAGAAGAAGGAGTAGGTGGGAGTTGGGATTTTGAGTCGGCAGTCGGCAGTCTTCAGTCTTTAGTTGGCAGTCTTTAGTTGGCAGTCTTTAGTTGGCAAGCAGGATGCGAAGGTTTCGCTTTTGTTTTGAGTTGGCAGTCTTCAGTCGGCAGTCGGCAGTCGGCAGTTGAGAGTTCTGCGAGGGGATGTG
>JAOZKO010000147.1 GCA_029935325.1 Bacteroidales bacterium | reverse complement strand
TGGGAATTAAGTCTTATGCCAATATTTGGTGCTCCCATTGTTTTTCGACTTAGTATTAAATATGACAAATGCCTAAATAACCAATATTCGTATTTTTTGCCTACATTTGGTTTGATTTACGGGAAATAGAAACAATAAGATAAACGCAAATAATAATAGATTAATTATGAGAAAGTTAAAACAGATATTAGTAGTAATCAGTATTTTATCCTCAAGTATATTATTGGCTCAAAATCCTATGAAAAGAGTCGTACTAGATGCTGATTCGCATATACCTATTGCTAGTGCTAGCGTTGAAATCTCATCCTTTGATGGTAGTGTCGACACTACCTTATTTACAAACCAAAATGGGGAATTTTTTATAGAGATACTAACCGAATATGATTATTATATCTCCAGAACCTATTATAGCTCTCTTGCTGGAAGTATTGAATTCGATGGCAACACACCACAAGACACAATTTTTTATTTAGAACCCATCGATTGTGATTGCTCTAAAATAGAGGACATTGCCAAAGAAGATGCTTTTGATTTTACCATTGGCTTTGATTTATTCTCGCCTGCAATGGTTGATTCTGATGATAAATTCAAATCCGTATTTTCCTTTGATTATGCCTATGAAGGAAAAGTAAAACTTGCCAATAATATTCAACTTGGCTTTAGGTATTCGCCTTTGAAAATAAAATGGATGACTATGCATAGTGATACTTTGATTACAAATATCCCACATACAAAAGAGGGATACTTGAAAGTATCTACAAATGTAAGTGTTTATACTCGCTTTATTTTCACTACTCAGCAAAATAATCATGGCTATAGAGGATTGTTTCTTGATATTGGAGCGGGCTATTCCCTACCCTATTATTTTACATATACATATTTTACAGAAGAACATACCAAAACCTCAACAAACCATATCCATAATTTCAATGATTTTCAGGCCATGGCAAGGATTGGTTATTATTGGGGATCAATTAAAGCAACCTATCGCTTTACTGATATATTAAAGGACGATTATATTCAACCGCCAAAGCTAACTTTGGGAATTGAGTTTAATATTCCTATGCAATAATACTACTTATTGCAGCTATATTAATTTGACATTGTCATGAGATAGAAACCTATGTCTATAGCAACTAATTATCAGTTATAGATTCAAATAAATAACAAATATATGATAAGATTAATTACAATAGTATTCGTACTATTATCAATTACAACAAATGCACAAGTTGTAAAAACAGACACTAACTATTACCGTGATTTTTATGATGATGGGGTATTTGTTTCTATTGAATCCATTGAGTCATTTGATGCCAATGGACTACTGGCTGGAAATTGGATTAAATTTTATCGTACAGGAAATGTTTATGTAAAAGGTAATTACGTTAATGATAATAAAAATGGCTTATGGCAATATTTTGATAATGAATCAAAGCAAAAAATAGAACTTGCTAATTATCTAAATGATTCGCTTGAAGGTAAATATGAAAGATATTTTGTTGGTGTGCAGAAGCACTTATTAAAAGAAAGTGGTTTTTATAAAAATAATGCAAAAGATGGAAAGTGGAGCTATTATAGTCAACAATATGAGGGTAATAAGCTAGATTCTACTGGGTTTTATATTGATGGAAAAAAAGGTGGAAAATGGAAGTTTTATAATGATCAGCATAGAATAGAGGGAAATTATGAGAAAGGTAGAAAGACAGGAGAATGGGATTATACTATTTTTGTGGACGAAGAGGATGATTCATTAACATATGGAGGTCAGTATATATATGGTAAAAAAAGTGGAGAATGGGTAGAATATGAAGAGTATGGATACAGAAACTATCAAAAGCAGCAAGGAAACTATGAGAAAGGATATAAGGTTGGGCTTTGGAATATATACAGCGAAGAGCAGCTGATCGAATCAGGCAACTATATTGAAGGGAAAAGAAGTGGTAATTGGATAACAGCAAATGGGGAAGGAAACTATTCAAATGGGTTGAAGCACGGAAAATGGAAGGAAGATTTGGAGTATGGGTCAGAAAAAGCCTACGGGAGTTATATTAATGATAAAAAGGAAGGTCAGTGGATTGTAATTGACAAAAGTGATACAATTGCAAAAGGGTATTTTCAAAATAATTGTAAAGATGGAGTTTGGATTTATCATTTTACAAATCAAGATAATAATCAAGAAGTTATAGAAATTCCATTTTGGAATAACTATGTTTTGGGGAAGTCCTATACTTATATTAATGAAAGTATCAGCTCGACAGTTTTAATAGAGTTCGATACAAATTATTATTCTAAAAACTGGAAAAATACAGCAAATTGCATTGTTCAGAAATTCTATACGAATGGACAGATAATGGAAGAAATAAAAGGAGCTGTTTTTTTGTATTCAGTTGATAAATGGTCTCCTAAGGTTGATATAGATAATAAATTCACTAATTATTTATCTAAAAATAAATACTATACAATAAAAAGATACAATCTACATAGTGAGAATACTTATGACTTAACTATTCATTCGTTAACTGATGAAGATAATGATTACGTGGAATTATTGGTTGATACTTTTCACCATACTTTTCAGGAAAGCTCATTAATGGCTATTTTTGATAAGAATAGCTCCATTAGAAAAGAGTTGCAGTCGGCTAATGGCAAAGTAAAAATAGATTATGCTAATGGTGAAGCTTGTATTATAGGTAGTTTTATTGATGGCCAATTTAGTAAGAAATGGGAAGAGTATAATAATAATAATTCAGTATTAATTAGAAGCTTTGATTTTAATATAGAAAGCTCTAATACATTCTACAATAAGGAATATTTTATTAATGGTAATTTAATGCAAGAAGGTGTATTAATAGACACAATAGTTGAAATAAACTTTGATTATGAGCCTGAATCTGAAAAGAGGAAGTTACTCTTAAAAAAAGGCTTGTGGTTTTATTATAAAGATGATGGTGTGGTGAGAAAGATTATCCAATATGAGAATTTAATGGAAGACTATTCAGAATCTTACGGTGGAAGGCATTATAATAATTTTGAAAATGATGAAACTAGCAAGTATCAATATCCTGTTTTTGAATGGGAATCAGCAGTAAATAATGATGAGTTTGTATCGTATTTTGAAGACAATAAAACGGTTTCGAGTATCGGAAAGTTTATTGATGGCAAAAAGTTTGGTGAATGGAAATATTATCATTCCAACGGGATTTTAAGAAATCAAGGCAACTATAATAAGCAAGGTGTAAAAATTGGGTTCTGGCAGTATTTCAATGAAGATTCTAGCCTAAGTGAATCAGAGAATTATAATAAGAAAGGGCAACTCGACGGCCTAACTATTTCATACAATAATTTCATTGGAGATACAACTTATTCAAATTTTAAAAATGGAATTGAGCAATTTGCAAATGGTAACTATTCTCACGAAGAAAATGAAGTAGTAATTTCCGGTACTTATAAAAATAATAAGAAAATTGGTGTATGGGAAATAGAATATTATGGAAGGAAAACAATTGAGTATTATAATCAACAAGGTAAAACTGATTCAATTATTTCATTTAGCGACGACCTGGAAGGTGAAAACTTTTTAATTGGAAAAGAGCTTTATGATTATAAGAATAATATAGTATCTAGTTTTGAATTTAAAGAAAATGGTGATACCTCTAATATCAGAATCAATAGCTTAATGGATTATAATTATGTTTTATCTTGGATTACGCAAGTGGAATATTATGAGAGTACAAATACTATAAAGTCTAAAAAATATAGAGAAGGTTCTAACACCGTCAATAAAACTTTTTTTAATAGCGGAGAAATGAGCTACCATTCAATTCGGAATGCAGAGGGTGAGATTATTGAAGCTAAAGAGTATAGTAAAAATGGCAAGCTTAAACGGACACTAACCCCAGAGCTTAAAAATAGTCAAAATAATGATTACGAGTATTTTTATGATGAGAATGCAGAAATAGAAAGAGTAAGAGGGTGGTTCTATGGTCGAGAATATATGTATGTAAAGATGGATTCCATTTTCGCTGCCTATAATACCTATCGGTATGATAAAGCAACATCTGAACAGACAGAAGGTGAAGAGTACTATAATGAATATGGAGAACCTGAAAGTGTTGAATCGCTTTCGGAGAACGATATTGTTGGATTTGGGAAAATGGATAGTGTAAAAACAGGCCTATGGACTTTTTACACTTTAAGTGAGTACAGTTCAGATACAACGATATATGCACAAGGTAATTTTCAGAACAATAGAATGACTGGCAATTGGAAATTGCTTTATGAAACAGGTTCTGAATATGGAAATATGGAAAATGGACTTCGGGTCGGAAAGTGGATATCAATAGATATATACAATAATGACACCATCAGAGAATTGAATTATATAAACGGTAAGTTAGATAAAGGTAGTTGGTATTTGTCACATTTTAATGATTATAGCTATAATATTTCTAGTAATTATTCTACACAAATAGATTTTAGAGGGAACCATATACCTCAAGCAGATCATCTCCTAGCAACAAATATCTACAATGGAAAAATAATATCTAAGAACTCTGATGGGATTGTTATGATGGAAGGCAATTATGAGAATAATAAGCCTGTGGGTGAATGGAAATGGAATTTCACAAATGGGAATCTGCAAAAAACAGTAAACTATAATAAAGGAGTAATAGATGGTGAATATATAGAATTTGATGAGTCTAATGATACAATCGTTATAGGTAGGTATATTAAAGGGTTTAAAGAAGCAAAGTGGTGGAACAAGGAATATTACTATTTTGAGGATGAAATGGACTATTATACTGAATATGATAAAAATTATGTACAGCCATATGTTACTATTGAAAATAATTATAAACAGGGGGAGTTGAATGGTTTATACAAAAAAATACTCAATGCAAAGATAATTCTTGAAGAAGGTTACTTTGAAAACGATCAGAAGAATGGTGAATGGAAGTATTACGATAGGAATGGTAATTTAGCTAAAGAAATAAATTATTTAAATGGCTCAAGAGAAGGCTTGATTACGATTTATCAAGATGAGATGAAAAGTTCTCTAGGTATCTATAAAGACGATAAGAAAAGCGGTATATGGACCTATTACTATGAAAACACTACAGATAAAAAACATCTTGCCAATTATCATCTTGATAGTTTAGATGGGATTTATAAGGAATTCTATCGAAATGGAGGGCTTAAATTAAGTGCCTATTATTCTTATGGACAGAAAGACAGCTTATGGAAATTTTATGATGTTTATGGCCAGTTTGTAAGGCAGATTAATTATTCGAATAGAGATATTGAAATAGTGAACAAACCTGTTAATCTCGTTATACCCAAGCCCTTTCATAAAGTTAGTAGTTACTTAATTAAATCTGAAAATGGAAAATTTGCGATGACTGAAAGTGATGGTAAGTTCAATTTATGGGATATAGTAAACCGCAAAATTATCATTTCAGATATGGATTTAAGCTATATAGGAGACTATACTGTTAGTTCTCAATCCATGAGTGGGGAATACTATAATGGCTTTGCAGATATAAGTGAACTCTCAAATACTGCACGCTATATTTTTAATGAACATGGCTGCTATAATATAAAAACAAACAAAGCACTAAATTATAAGGGTGAGATTCAAGATTTTAGCTATAACGATAGTTTATTTGTCACAATAGATCAAGCAGACCCGATAGTTAGTAAAAACTACGAAGGAGATGAAACTACAATGTATAAAAGTACTGTCATTAGAGTTTATAGCACAATTAAAGAGCGTGTTCTAGCAGAAAAGAAGATACAGAAAAACTTTCAATGGGAGTATCGAATATCTGAAAATTCAAAGTTTATATATGAATTAGAAAATGATAGAATTATCATTAGAGATATTAAAGATTTACAAATTGTAAAAGAAGTAAAGCTTCGCAAGAATATTTATCAAATAAAAGATGGCAAGCCTATAAACTTAAATCTTCAGACTGATTATTCTAATTTCTCAGATTATGAAAAAAGTATTGAAATTGCACCCTGGTTTTTTTACGCGCAGGGTTCCTATTATTTTTTATACTTCAATAATAAATCCGAAGGAGAATATCAACTCAAAACCATTTCAAAATATAATTTATTAAATAATGAGATAAAGAGTTATAATATAGATACGGATTATTATATTTCAATATTATATGGCTTAACAATATTGAATGATGGAAACCTCTCCTTCTATGCCCCACTAACAATACCATTGGAGGAAAATTACAGCCATATTGTATTTGATTTTAGTAAAAATGAATTAATAAAAGAAAGTACAAATTTTCAAGTGCTAGATGGCCCTGTTGGTATTCTTCCCGAACTTCGCTTGAATATGTTATATAATTCAAATACTGATGATTATGCGATTATTAATACTCATGAATACGAATATGGTAAAGGTCTTAAGAACTCGAAAAATGGATTATTTTGGTACGATTATAAAAATGACAGTGTTCTTAAATCGTCATTCGAAAGTTCATGTTTTACCTTTAATGCATATAATCTGCCTCGTATAAGTAATGATACTCTATATCTTGGTGTTTTTGAGGGGCAACAAAGAATCGATATTGCATTAGATCTTAAATCAGAGTATAAAGTTTATTATGACATTGGTGGAGAATCTGTTAATAGGAATTCCGACGTAGATTCTAGTTTTTATAAGTCTCTAACAAAAATTGATTTAGAAGAAATTAATTCAGATTATTATTTTACTTCTGCCAAGAATAATAAAGTGATTACTTCTTTATCAAATAATTCTCTTCGTTTTTGGAATAGAAAGGGAGAAACAATTCTAGACAGAACTGTTGATTTTGTAGTCTCAAAATCATTTGATTACGTATTTTATTCGCCCGATCGTTATTATTATGGAACAAAAGGTATTGGTAATTTAGTGTATTTCGAAAAGGACCTAAAGCTCTACCCC
>JAOZKO010000146.1 GCA_029935325.1 Bacteroidales bacterium | reverse complement strand
TGGATTGGGGTTCAATGTTAGGAATGGGAGCTTATATGGGTCCTGATTTCTCAACTGAATTTTTCCACCACAGAGCTGTTTATCTTTATGAGTATTATGCTCAAGAAAAGTTTTCGATACCAGAGAGCGAATTAACAAAAATGCAAAGAGGATGGGTTAAGGAGCGAGTAAAGCAAGACTTTCATGATCAAACAAAGCTGATGGAAGAAGGTGTAACATATACTGATGCATCTGCTGAGGCGTATAGGAGAAACGTAATTCACTTGACAAAAATGCTTGTTGAAGGCGATAAAGAAAGAGCTTTCCCTGGTGGAGTAATTCGCCCAGAAGAAGCAGTAAAAATTGCTGCTTTTGTGGATTGGTCGCAAATGGTTGCCTCATCAATTCGCCCAGGTACTAAAGGAACAAATTCTGAGAGAACATGGTCTAATAACTGGCCTCCAGAGCCATTAGTAGATCAAGATACTTCATATAATAATCATATTGTATCTCTTTGGGAGTTTTTACTATTATGGGTATTATCAATTGTAGTAATCTTTTTAACCTATGAGTATTTGCTCAAAAAGGATAAAGTAGAAGATTTACAACCTGCAATGAAGATTACAAAACTATTCCCTTCTCAAAAGAAACTTTTAAAATACCTACCAATAGTATCATTACTATTTGTTGTTCAAGTATTTTTAGGAGCATATTTAGCACACCTTTATGCCGATCCAACACAAGATTTTATTTTCTCACAAAGTTGGTTGCCATTTAATGTAATTCGTTCTATTCACACTCAATTGGCTATCCTATGGGTTGCTGTTGGTTGGTTAGTTGGTGGTTTGCTTATTGCACCATGGATTGCCAATAAAGACCATAAATTCCCTTTCTTAATAGATATACTATGGTTAGCTTTATTAGTTGTAGCCGTTGGTTCAATGATAGGTTTATATATGGGAGCAACTGGTCAAATGCGTGAAACTTGGTTCTGGCTAGGAAACGAAGGTAGAGAGCTATTAAACCTCGGTAGAGTCTGGGATATTGGCTTGCTTATTGGCTTAGTATTTTGGTTCTTACTAATTATTAGCTTAATAAAGAAAGCATCTACAAACAACCCAATTGTTGGTACAATTATTTGGTCAGCATTTGGTATTGCAACACTGTATATTGCTGGTATGATGCCATTGCATAAAATTGAGCCTAACTTTACAGTTGACGATTATTATCGTTGGTGGGTAATTCACTTATGGGTTGAACTAACCTTTGAATTATTTGCAGCAGGTACTATTGCTTTCTTCAGTGTATCACTTGGTCTTGTTTCTCAGAAAACTGCCGAAAGAATTATGTTCTTTGAGTTGTTTTTAATGATGATGGCAGGAACATTAGGAGTAGGACACCATTATTGGTGGCAAGGACTTGATGAGTATTGGATTGCCATTGGTGGAATTTTCTCTGCTATGGAGCCATTACCTCTTGCATTAATGGTTATTGAAGCATGGAAAAACTATCGAGAGAAACGAGCCTCAGGAGGTGAGGTAAATCAGTTTACTACACCGTTTATGTGGATTACAGGCTCTGTTGTATTAAACTTTATTGGAGCAGGAGTATTTGGAATGGTAATTAATACGCCAACTATCTCTTATTATTCACACGGTACATATTTAATTATGCCTCACGGACATACTGCCCTATTAGGTGCTTTCGGATATGTTTCTATCGCATTCCTTTATATGACGTCAAGAGCAAACTCACTTGCTAATGGCTATGTATGGAACGATAAGCTGAGTAAAATTTCATTCTGGTCATTAACAATAGGTGTTCTATTGTTTTCACTGCCAACAATGATGATTGGTTTGGAACAAACACGTGCAGCTTCAGAAATGGGTTATTATTTCACAAGAACTCGTGAAGCACTTGATGCCATGGACGGATGGATGTGGTTTAGAATTCTTCCTGATACCATGATGATTGGTGGTGCTGTAGGAGTATTTGTTGATTTATTTACTAAAACTTTTATGGGCAAGAAGATTGCTTAAAGAATACAGTTTTAAATAGATAAAATATAAAATTATATTACAGCCTGTTTGTGAAAACGAACAGGCTGTTTTTTTTTGCTCCAAAACGCAAAATATAATAATTATCATGCCTTATTAGACATTTACGTATTTGTTTACCTAAATTGCTTATATTTGCAAACAATTACTAAATGATAATTCATAAATCATTATTACGTAATAAATTGCAAATTGCAAGCTCGATTTTTGTCGAGTCTAAAAATCAATAAATATTTTCAATTATGTCAAAAGTTGTCGTTCTTGGTGCAGGAATATCCGGTCATACCGCTGCTCTGTATCTACAAAAGTATTTGGGTAAAAAACATGAAGTAATCGTTGTTAGTCCCAATAGCAATTATCAATGGGTGCCATCCAATATATGGGTTGGTGTTGGATTAATGGAACCGAATGAAGTTAAGTTTAAACTAGCTCCGGTTTATGACCGCAAGGGTATTACATTTAAACAAGCATTAGCCACATCAATACATCCTGAAGGTGATACTCAAAATAGTAGTCCATATGTTAAGATTAAATATGTGGAAGAAGGACGACAGGGAGAAGAAGAAACTGTAGATTTTGATTTCTTGGTTAATGGTACAGGTCCTACATTAAATTTTGCAGGAACTCCAGGCTTAGGGCCTGATTTATTTACAAATTCAGTTTGCACCTACGATCATGCTTATCATTCATGGCATAATCTTGAGAAATCTCTTGAGAAAATGGAAAATGGAGAGCATCAAACATTCCTTATTGGAACAGGTCATCCAATGGCTACTTGTCAAGGTGCTGCTTTTGAATATGCTTTAAATATTGCTTTTGAAGTTGATAAACGTGGGCTTTCACATTTGGCAGAAATAATATGGATTTCCAATGAATATGAGCTTGGAGATTTTGGAATGGGAGGTGCCTATATTAATAGAGGAGGCTATGTAACACCTACAAAAATATTTACTGAGTCGGTTTTAGCAGAATATGGTATTCAATGGATAAAGCGTGCTGGTGTAAATAAGGTTGAAGAAGGTAAAGCTTTTTATGAATTATTAGATGGCACTTACCATGAGCAAGAGTTTGATTTTGCAATGTTGATTCCTGGCTTTGCTGGAGCAAAAATTAAAGCCTTTGATAAGGCTGGTGAAGATATTTCCTCTACCGTATTTGTTGCTAACGGAATGATGAAGGTAGATGCAGACTATACTCCAAAGCCATATGACGAATGGAAAGCTTCAGATTGGCCTTCTATATATCAAAGCCCTACTTACGACTTTATGTATGCTTCAGGTATTGCTTTTGCGCCACCACATACTATGTCAAAACCTATGGAAAGTCCAAATGGAACCAAGATATTCCCTACCCCACCACGTACAGGTATGCCATCAGGAGTAATTGGTAAAGTAGTTGCACAAAATATTGCTTATAGAATAAAGACCGGCAAAAAAGATCATCCACATTCAGCATCAATGGCAAAGCAAGCTGCTGCCTGTATAGTTAGTGCTGGTTATGGTTTTACTAAGGGTCAAGCCGCTACAATGACTGTTTCGCCTATTGTGCCAGATTGGGATAAATACCCTGAGTATGGACGAGATATAAAAGCCACTGTAGGAGTAATTGGATTAGCAGGTCACTGGATGAAATTATTTATGCATTATATGTTCTTATATAAGGCAAAGGCAAAAATAGGTTGGTCGCTAATTCCAGAATAATCAATAAGTTAATTGAAATTTTAAAAACACAATATCATGGCAAATATACAAGATAGAATGAAAAACAAAGCATATGAAGATTATGCTTATGCAACTCGCCCAGGAAAAATGACTTTATTCTGGAGACGTTGTTTGATAAAACAAGTTTATATGTTTTTTAAATTGAATTTGAAAATTATGATGATGGTTGTAAAAGGCCATAGTTGATTTTTAGAAAATTTGAAATACAATTAAATTACAGACTCTCTTGGTCTGAATTAAGCTATAGGCATTTTGTCTATAGCTTTTTTTTGTATCTGCGTAAAAGAATAACTAGAACATCCCCTTATAGGCTCTGCTGAAAAAATCTAATGCGTGCCATATTTGAGGCGGCAAAGTGAAGATGTATAGGAATACTTCGAACTTTTTGTGTAACGCTATTTCAGGGCTAGACAAATTAGTTCAAAAAAAAAATCCCAAGCCAAGGCTCAGGATTTTCTTAATATATTAATTAAAACAGGATTATTCTGCTGTATCAGCTTTTGGTTCAGCTTTCGCTTCAGCCTTTGGTTCAGCTTTCGCTTCAGCCTTTGGTTCAGCTTTCGCTTCAGCCTTTGGTTCAGCTTTTGGCTCAGCTTTTGGCTCAGCTTTTTTAGCGGCTTTCTTAGGAGCTGCTTTTTTCTCTGTTTTAGTATCTTCTTTAGCTTCAATTTTCTTCAAAAGCTCTTTTGCTTTAGCTTTTTCAGATTCTTGCATTTCAGCTTTAAGATTACCAAGAACACCTAAATCACCTAGAGTGGTTTTTTCAATATTCTTATTTACATTCTTCATAGCAGAGGCATTAGATTTTGCACTCGCGCTTTTTGCTGCCTTAGCATTAAACTTTTCTGTTGCTTTACTTGCTTGGAAAATTCGGCTATGAGAAAGAATAATCTTTTTACTATCCTTAGAAAATTCAATTACCATAAAGTCAAGTGCTTCATCAACTACTGGCAATGAACCGTCTTCCTTGCTTAAGTGACGCTTAGGAGTAAATCCTTCAACACCATAAGGAAGAGCAACAATTGCACCTTTATCATTTATTGAAATAATAGTTCCTTTATGAATACTATCAACAGTAAATACTGTTTCGAATACATCCCAAGGATTTTCTTCCAATTGCTTATGACCTAAGCTTAATCTACGATTTTCTGGATCAACGTCAAGAACAACAACATCCATCTTATCACCAATCTTTGTAAATTCAGCAGGATGCTTAATTTTCTTAGACCAGCTTAAGTCAGAGATATGAACTAGACCATCAACTCCTTCTTCAAGTTCAACAAAAATACCGAAATTGGTAAAGTTACGAACTGTAGCAGTATGTTTAGATGCTTTAGGATATTTTTCATCAATATTAGCCCATGGATCAGGTATAAGTTGCTTAATACCTAATGACATTTTGCGCTCATCACGGTCAAGTGTAAGAACTACAGCTTCTACTTCGTCACCAACGCTTAGGAAGTCCTGAGCGGTACGAAGGTGCTGTGACCATGACATTTCACTAACGTGGATAAGGCCTTCAACACCAGGAGCAATTTCAATAAATGCACCGTAGTCAGCAATAACAACAACTTTTCCTTTGATCTTATCTTCTACCTTAAGTTTTTCATCTAATGAATCCCATGGGTGTGGAGTTAATTGTTTCAATCCAAGAGCAATACGCTTCTTGTTCTCATCGAAATCAAGAATAACAACATTGATCTTTTGATCCAATTCAACAACCTCTTCAGGATGATTAATTCTTCCCCAAGATAAATCAGTGATATGAATAAGTCCATCAACACCACCCAAATCAATAAATACACCATAAGAAGTAATATTCTTAACGGTACCTTCAAGAACTTGACCTTTTTCAAGCTTAGCCATAATTTCAGCTTTTTGCTTCTCAAGTTCGTCTTGGATAAGAGCTTTATGTGATACAACAACGTTTTTGAATTCGTTATTAATTTTCACAACTTTGAATTCCATAGTGTTACCAACATAAATATCGTAATCACGGATAGGCTTAACATCTATCTGAGAACCTGGCAAGAATGCCTCAATTCCAAATACATCTACAATTAAACCACCTTTGGTACGACATTTAACAAATCCATTAATAATTTCATCCTTATCAAGAGCATCGTTTACACGATCCCATGATTTAAGAATTCTAGCTTTTTTATGTGAAAGAATTAATTGACCTTGAGCATCTTCTTGACTCTCAATATATACGTCAATTACGTCACCGACTTTAATATCATCATTATAACGAAGCTCGTTAACAGATAATACTCCATCAGATTTGAAACCAATATTGATAATTACCTCACGACTATTTTTTGACATAATAGTTCCTTCTACAACTTGTTGCTCAGCAACTTGCTTTAGAGTCTTGTCATAGATATCAGCATATTTGTCGTAATCTTTAGTTTGGATAGTATTGTCATCAACAACATTGTCCCAATCAAATGCAACTGGTTCTTCGTCGAAGTCTGTAATATCTTTCTTCTCAGCAATAGGAGCAGCAGCTTCAGCTTTTACCTCTTCTTTGGCTTCAACTACAGGAGTTTCTTCAACTATAGGAGTTTCTTCCACAGGGGCGACAACTTCTTCAACTTTTACTTCTTCCTTAGCCTCAACAATAGGTGCTTCCTCAACTACTGCAACTTCTTCCTTAGCTTCAACAACTGGTGCTTCTTCCTTAACCTCTTCTTTAGTCTCTTCAACTACTTCTTCGGGTTTTTCTTCAGCAACAACCTTTTCTACTTTAGGAGTTTCTTCTTTAACTTCTTCTTGGGGATTTTTAACCTCAGCTTTGGTAGCTTCTTCGGTTAATTCTTCTTTTTTGACATTTTCGTCTGCCATAATAAATTCAATGTGACTGCCTGAAATACAGTCTGGTTAAACAATAAGGACTTATGTCCTCCTCTAATTTTTTTAGAGGGCTGCAAAAGTACAATTATTTTTGATAATACTGGAGGTAAATTTGATTTTTTGGTGAATTTATTTATAGCACAGGGTAAATACTCATACTTATTAATAATAGCCACGAATACACGAATAAAAAAATCGTGTTGTTTTTTCTAAATACTCCCTTGCCAATTATTCTTTTGCTGCAAATTACTATTATTACTAATCAGTCTAATACAATTTACGCAATGCGCTATTTGTCAATAATATAGAACTAATGTGTAAAATACGATATTAATGTTTTGTCA
>JAOZKO010000145.1 GCA_029935325.1 Bacteroidales bacterium | reverse complement strand
CTTAAATCCGCAATGGTTTTCGTTACGAAAAGCCTAAATGTCTCTTATTTTTGTGTGGGATGCACGAATGTAATTGTATAAAATACAATATTATCACTAATAAGAAAACCCTATGGTTTTTCATAAATTTGTGCACGATAAGCAAAATATTAATAAAACAAGTAATAGACTTTATAACGTTTAAAATCGTATGGCAGTATTAATCTTTTCCCGTTAATCTGCGTTATTTTAATTATCCATAGCTATACTTTGACAAGCTCTGCACAGGTTTCTATGCAAAAGAAAAATGCCTTGGTAAACAAAAAAATCTAAAATCCTGCCCATATACGACTTCAGTCGTTATAAAGTCTAATGAGTTTACACTGTAATCCCTTATCTAAAATCCAATTCTCCAAGCACCATTTTCTTTAATAGAATAGAAACTAAGATTAAGGCTATCGTATTCTTGCAAAATGGGTTTTGAGACCCAAGGAGGAATATTTGAGCAGATAATTGCAGTTTGCGATGAATCCAAAGCAGAAATAGAATATTGCTTAGGATTATTGTAAACTATATAGTTGAAACTATTTGCAAGGTCACCCTCTTCCGCAGAATTAGGATTACTAAACTTAATTAGTTTATTGCCGCATTTAATAAAGGGATAATTGATATAAAAGAGGTCGCTTTGGTGGATAGGACCAGAATCTATTAGAAAATAGTTACGGTGGCGAATTCCTTTGCTTAGCTCATGTGCACTTACCTGAAAGCTCATAATACTAGGGTCGTTATAAACATCTGAATCACAAATTATCCATGCCTGCCTATCAGAATAAAGTGCGATATATGTATTCTTATTTGATTGATAAATGATAAGCTCATTTTGGCTATCATAGTTGAATATACTTGCCATCAAAATGCCAATTATTAAAGCAATATTTACAAAAATAAGTTTTCGTTTCTTTTGTAGTAACCAAATACTGCTAAAAAGTATTAAACTTGCAATTAGGATAAACATTAATGGGCTAAGAAAAATATCTCGTATAACGGCAAATTCTAATTGTTCGATGCTTGTAATCATAAAGTTTAAGCTGTAAAGAACATAGCTTAGCATTTTTCCAAGGAAGGCAGAAATAGGAGGAATAAATGAAAATAGCAGCACTAATAATCCTAGGTTAATTATTATATATGCAGCAGGGATAACTATCAAGTTGGTGATTATAAATAGATTAGGAAATTGGTGAAAATAGAAAAGCGAAAGAGGTGCTGTTCCTATTTGTGCAGCAATGGAAACTGCTACCAATTGCCATGCATGATACAATAATTTATTATTAGGAACCCAAAGGTTGGCAATGGGCTTTTGAAGTATAACAATTGCCACCACTGCCGAATATGAAAGCTGAAAACCTAAATCAAATAAAAGTGTTGGATTTACTATTAGCAACACAAATGCCGATGCTGATAATGAGCTAAAAATATTCACATGGCGATTGAGATTCTGACCCACAATAATAAAACTAAACATTGTTGCTGCTCTTACTACCGAAGGAGACAATCCTGTTAATAACGCATAAAACCAGATGGCAGCCATTATGATAATGGCTTTTATAAGCTTACCATTGTTTCGGTAATTGAGAAAACTTAAAAGCCAATTGAGAATTAGAAAAATAATACCCACGTGAAGCCCTGATACACATAAAATATGCATTGCTCCTGCCCCTGCATAGGCTTGATGTAGCTCTGGCGATAGTATATCACGAACTCCTAAAAGCATCCCCGCAGCTACTGAAAGCTCATCTCCTTGTATATTGTTTTTTCTGAGAGTATTGAGCAAATCAGACCTTATATTTAATGCTATATGAATAATACTAAAGGAAGGCTTCATAGGGATTTTTCTCCATTGGTCATCTCTTAAATATGCTTGATAATGAATGTCTTTTAGCGAAAGGTAGGATCTATAATCAAATTGATCAGGATTTGATGGAGGAGCAATTTCTTGCATAGGTCTAAAAAAGATAATATTATCGCCAAAACTAAGATTTTTGGATGTGCTATCCTTTTGTAAATATATTAGTGCTTTGCCAATACATTCCTTGCTTTGTCCATTAATTTTGCAAGACAAAACCTTTACAAACAGCTTTACTGATCTCTCTTTCTCTTGAGGTGGCTCAATTATTTTTATATGATATTGCTGTACTTTATTATTAAAATTTCCAAAATATAATTCTTTATTCTTGTGAAAACCTGATTGGTAAAGTATAATACCAAAAATAACAAACACTGCATAAACGTACATTCCTGATAAGTAGCGAAAACGATATGGGAATAAGTATTTGCGAGGCCAAGCCAAAAATGCTAGTATTAATAAAATAGGTATAATCCAATAGTAAGAAATATTATCAGTTGCAATATATCTTGCTACAATTATACCAATAACAATACTTAATAATAGTTTTAATATGGGGTATTCTCTGAACCTCATTTTTAGTTTGGATTAGTTTTGGGTAAAGATAGAGTTTTTTTTTGGATTATTGGAAGCAAACCACACATTAAAATTATGCATCTACCCTATGACAATTGAATAGCCTTCGTTATATTCCTTCGTGAATCTTAGTGAATCACTTAGTGACTCTTAGTGTAATAGCTATAATAAACTAAAACCTAAGACTAATCTGAGGGCTAATAAGAAATGAATAAGGTCGGAAATTAAAATCCTCGGAAGTATTAATATCATTTAAGTAATAAACAAAGTCTGTTCTTAAACCAAAACTTAGCTTGCTCTTTGTATTATAGTAAAAATCAAGACCCGCTGAAGCTCCAAAAATATTTTGCCTTAAATCCTGAATCTCACCATATAAGTAATAGTCGGAATCGTCACCAATTTGCACTTCGTTGCTGAGGATAAAAGTAGTATTAAAGCCCAAATGAGGCATAAGTGTCCAGTTTTTCCAACTCATATTATATCCAATATTCAATGGGATCTCTACAAATCTGAGTTTTACTTTTGTTTGGGTAAATTCACGCAAATATTCCACAGTGTTGAAATTCTTTGTTTGCATAGCGTTATTGATATTATCAACGCTATAATAACCTAAGGAAGTATATCCAAATTTATCAATATTAATATGTGTAACTCTTTTGTCAGGCATACTAAAGTCGCCTTTAATCACATGATTATACCTTTTCATTCCTAGCGAAACACTAAACTTCTTGGATATTCTAAAGCCAAGGTTAAAGCCAATATTTGGAGATGAAGCGCCATATTCCTGCGGACTGCTTGCCATCTTAAAGTTCGTATAATATGGCTCGGAAGACGCCCCATTGCTTAGTGATACACCTGCATATATATTTATAAAAAGTCCCATCTTGAATTTATCAGCATTAGGAATATATACTGGATCAGCAAGCTTTTGAATTTCTTCGGTTTCGGTTTCAGAAACATTATCTGATGGATTAATAGCTTCTTCTGTAATAAGTGTATCAATAATGGTATTATCCTCTAAAGTCTTTTCTGTTTGAGTACTTTCGGATATGCTATCACTCTCAATAATTACATTTGTGGCAACAATTTCCTGAATGTTATTTTCAGTGCTATTTTCCTTAATTATTCCAAAAGAACTCTTTAAGTTTACTCTTTCAATTACAGCAACTTCTTCGGTTTGATTATTGTCAGCATTGTTTTCCTCACTATATTTAGCGGGAAGTCTATTATTAGTTGAGCTTAAACCTATAACAGCTACTTCCTTATTAATAGTTTTTGTCGTATTTTCCTTATTTGAATTATCCAGCTCAATATCACTATTTTGTGTGTCTATAATTGATTCCTTGGCTATTTCTTCCTCTATGTTTTTATTATTGCTATTTTGTAAATCTTCAGTATTTAAGCTATTAGCTGTAGCTTGCTCATTGGTAATATTCTGTTGAGTAATCTCATTATTAGCATTATCAGCCTTGCTCTCAAAATTCGTAGTATTACTCTTAATAATATTAGATTCGGTTTCAATTGTTGAGTGATTATTTGCTGAATTATAAAACCACAAACCAAGTATTGAAGCCAGTATTCCTAAACCTACACTAACAAACCAGATAGTAAGTCGTCTTTTCTGACGCTTAGCTTTTAGGACAGCATCCATTCTTCCCCAAGCACCCGAAGGCGTTGAAGCGGAATAGCCTTTTGCAGCTGCGCTAAAAATCTGATCTATATTGTGTTGCTCACTCATCAATTATACTTTATATTCGTTTAGTTGTTCTTGTAATATCTTTCTTGCTCTCGATAGATTCGACTTAGAGGTGCTATCACTAATCTCAAGCATTTCACCAATCTCCTTATGTTTGTATCCTTCAATTGCGTACAGATTAAAAACCATTTTATACTGTGCGGGTAGCTTACTAATCATCGCTAGTAATTCATCCGAATGAATTTGGGTATTTTCAAAAACCACATTCGTAATCCCCTTAACATTCTCTATCTCTTCTACAGTACTCATTCGCTTATCTTTGCGATACCTCATTAATGCTATATTTACAAATACTTTTCGCATCCAAGCATCAAAATTGTCGCTTTTATACTTATTTATATTCTCAAATACTTTTAGGAAACCATCGTGGAGTAAGTCTTCAGCATCAGCTTTATTACTAGAATAATAGAGACATATCCCGAACATTTTATCGGAAAACATTTCGAAAAGTTCGGCCTGAGCCCAGGCTTTATTTTTTCTACATCCTACTATTATCTTTTCTAAAGACTTCAATAAAAAAATGTTTCCCCAAAAGTATATAAATATCGTTACTCTTATGAATGAAAATTACAAATATTACATTTATAAGTTATACATTGCTTTAATCAAATAATTATTTTAATAATTCCTGCTGTATTTGACTGCTCATATTCGTAATCTTCTACGGAAAACTCTATTTTGTTATAGCTAATACTATTATTGCCATTAATCTTCTTTTCCATCACCAAATGAATTTTAATCTTAATATCTGCACCAATAAACAATGTATAGTCCGAGATATTTGTATTCCATCCAATTGATGAAAGATTGATTAAATTAAAACCATTATCGGAACAAAATGCATGGGATATATTCTTATTATTCTCATCCTTAACAATAATATCCTTGCTATTAAATTTACCGCTTGAGAACATATTCTCGCCAGATTGTTTGTCCACAATCTCAAAAAGAAATTCAGGAGGTAGAGTAAAGCAACTGTAGTTACTGCTGTAAACAACGTTATTAGTGTTGGGCACAGGAAAGGTAGTCAAAAGAAGTATTTTAGCTTTATTCATGATGATGCTGTTTTAATTATCATTTGGTCATTCCAATTAATTAATGACGATTCAAAATGAGTTTTACATACAAAACTTTTTATGTTTATTATTATTACAATGCATTAACATCTAAAAAGGTTGCGTTGGCTTTGATTTTTTTTTGATTTGTTGGAGGGTTTTAGGTTCTGGTTGAGTCCCGATAACTATCGGGAGAGGTTTAGAGTTCGAATATTTAGATTTACTGCTCACAAATACCAATCAATAAAAAAATATTTTTGAACGAACGCAACCTTTTGGGTACTTTGTGAATTATAATATCAGAACACTTAAAATTTTAAACGTATGAGAAAAATTTTGTTACCAATACTATTACTGCTAATAATGGCAGGATGTACAAAGTCCTCAGAGGATCAAACCAATATTGAGGGATATAAGCCAATATATATTGATAAAGTTGCAGCATTTGATGTGTCAGCATCAGGGCCAGTAGCATTTGAAAGTCCAGGAAAGATGTTTCTATGGCAGAATTTTATTTATGTAACCGATATTGGATATGGAGTACATATTATCGATAATTCAGATCCGTCAAAGCCTAATAAACTTGCTTTTATTTCTATTCCAGGAGTAAAGGATGCAGCAGTGAAAAATGGGACTTTATTGGCAGATAATTTTACCGACCTAGTAGCTTTTGATATCACAGATGTATCGAATATTACATTGAGCAAAAGACTTAAAGGATTATATCCTTTTGATGGTCAGTTTTATCCTGAGTTTGGAACAGGTTATTTCGAGTGTGCAGACACCACTAACGGTTATGTGCTGAAGTGGGAGAAAGCTATTTTAAATAATCCTAAATGTTTCCGTTAATACAAAATAATATAGAAATTATGAAGAATTCAATAATATCAATAATACTAATAATTGCTTTGGGATTTTTGTTTAGCTGTTCCAAGGGCGATATGGAAGTCTCTAGTGGGAAAAACTCTCCTGACGGAAAAAGCGGATCCACAGCCCGCATTACTATTAAAGGGAATTACCTATATGCTGTGGACAACTCCTCATTAAAAGTAGTGGATATAAGCAATCCTGCAAGCCCTATATATGTAAGAACTGTCGATATTGGTTTTGGGATAGAAACCATTTATCCTTTTAAGGATTACCTTTTTATTGGTTCAAATTCAGGAATGTATATTTTCGGTCTATCAGATCCATCAAATCCTAAGCAACTATCAGAATTTCAACATATCACCTCTTGCGATCCTGTAATAGCTAATGATACTCTTGCTTTTG
This sequence comes from Bacteroidales bacterium, assembly GCA_029935325.1. Lineage (GTDB taxonomy): Bacteria > Bacteroidota > Bacteroidia > Bacteroidales > UBA1556 > UBA6267. The sequence continues at coordinate 425 of JAOZKO010000145.1, read as the reverse complement.
TAACTCTGCGTAATAACGAAATATGCGGCAGATGGACAGATACCAGAGAGATTGATGTGATAAATATAAAAGATGTACTAAATCCATATCTTGAGACAATATACTATACTCAGGCTTATCCGCACGGACTTGATATGCTTGATACTTTATTATTTGTTTGCCATGGCACAGATGGCGTAATTGTTTACGATATCAATAAAATAATGCAAGGTGCCGGAAATGCAGAAGTAACGAGTATTACAGGATTTGATTTGAATGTTTTTGATGCAATTATTTGGCAAAACAAATTATTTGTAATTGGCGAATCAGGTTTCTATCAATTCGATTATTCAGATATCAATAATATTAAACTTATTTCATCAATTCTTAAAGGACAATAATTACCTATGCATATAGTGATTATACCTGTCTAGCTATTTAGCTAG
>JAOZKO010000011.1:19334-20706 GCA_029935325.1 Bacteroidales bacterium | reverse complement strand
TTACATTTGTAAATGACTGTTTCAAAAATGAGAATAACGCAGTATTTGGCGTTTTCTTGCAAAGACTAACAAACAAACCATATAAAAAGTCAATTATGAAAGATCAATATTATTATTTGGGAAAAATTACCAAAACATTTGGTTATAGAGGAGAGTTGGTGTTTTATTTTGATGTGGATGATGTGCTGGAATATGAGAATCTCGAGATGGTTTTTATTGACCTACATGGTGATATTATTCCGTATATGATTGAAAAGATTACTTTGGTGAAAGGCAATAATGCGATTGTAAAATTAATGGATATTAATACCGATGAGAATGCCTCAAGACTAGTTAATGCTATCTTAAAATTACCACTTGATACGCTTCCTAAACTTGAAGGGAATAAATTTTATTATCATGAGGTAATAGGGTTTGAGGTATGGGATAAGAAAGAAGGTAAAGTTGGTATAATTAAGGAGGTTAATGATACAACGGCTCAAACTCTATTTGAAATCAGAGATGGTTATACCGAGATTCTTTTTCCGGTAGTTGACGATTTAATACTAGAAATTAACAGAGAGCAACGAAAAATTACAGTTATTTTTCCTGAGGGCTTATTAGATGTTTATCGTGAAGCAGCAGAAGAAGAGTAATGGCCTTCCAGTTCAAGCAATTCTCACTTGAAGATTCTAATTCACCAATGAAACTGGGTACTGATGCTGTAATGCTTGGTGCATGGGCAAAAGCTAATAACGGTGATGAAATATTAGATATTGGTAGTGGTAGCGGAATTGTTTCTTTAATGTTGGCTCAGCGGATTCCAAAAGCTAAAATAAGTGCCATTGAAATAAATAAACTAGCATTTACAGATTTAGTTGAGAATATAAATAACTCTAAATGGAAATCTAGAATAAACCCAATAAATTTTGATTTTAGTGATTTCCAATTTCTTTCATATTATAATTTAATTATTTCCAATCCTCCCTTTTTTGATATTGATAATTCTATTATAAGCGATGGAAGAAAAATAGCTCGACAAAAGGATGCTTTGACTCCCCAGATAATTTGCAATAGAGCAAAGGAGTTACTAAAAGACAACTCATCATTAATGGTTATTTACCCATATTCCAATAGAAATGAGTTTATAAAAGAAGCATTGCTTTGTGGTTTGGTTCTGCTTGAAGAACTTAAGGTAAAGGATAATCCAAATGCAGAATTTAAGCGTAGCTTATTGCATTTCAAAAATATTAAAGTTGAAAATGTGATAGTAGAAGAATTATGTATTAAAGATATTGAAGGACAATATTCCACAGAATTTAAGCAACTTACAAAGGATTTCTATTTATAAGACGATATGTTCTCTATAATCAATCATTCAATCATTCAATCA
>JAOZKO010000011.1:16965-19234 GCA_029935325.1 Bacteroidales bacterium | reverse complement strand
CAATCAACCAATCCCTACTTCATCAAAACCATTTTACTAGTTTTTTCTTCCCAGCTACCATCACTATTCTGTATTCTTAATTTGTAAATATATACTCCTCTTGCAAGTGGCTCTCCTCCATTTCCTGTACCGTCCCAAACAAGTTGATTTGGTCCAACACGGTAACCTGAAGAATTTACGGTTGCTTTTAATTCCCGAACAAACTGACCTGCAGTATTAAAAATTAATAATTGCACATCCAATAAATCACAACTTTGATTATGCTCGAAAATAAATGAAGTCTCGTATATAAAAGGGTTTGGTGCATTTAATAGCTTGTCTAATACGACTACATCGTTAGAGGCTACAATAAATTCGGTATATGCCTCTGCAGAATTATTATATACATCCCATACTTTTATACTTAGAGTATGTATTCCCTCAGCTAGTTCAAAAAACGGATACCTAATAATACCTTTCTGATAGCTTCCTAGTTCAGCTTCATAAAAATCATTAAGAACAATTGGCATTGTGCTATTCTCATCTAATATTGCTGTAATATCATGTCCAATTCCATTTCCAATTGTATTAATACCATGTTCATCAAAAACAAGAGCTAATAACTTAGGGTTTTCATCTGTAACTCCACCATATACAAAGTCAGTATCATTAATAAAAAGTTGTATTTCAGGTCCAATTACATCATCATCAGCTAGTAGATATGATCCTCCAATACTTACTGAGTCGCTATATCCATTGGCGTCCATGCTGTCATTTGTTGCATAATACGATAATTTTCCACTACCAAAATTATATGCTATATCTTTAGGTACAACAAAAGTAAAATCGAATTTTCCATTTTTTACAGCTGCCTTACCTTTATAGATAATGTTTTTTTGCAACTTAAATTCATAAGTTGGGCTATCATCATCATTACTTAATGTGGAATAAGTTTGCTCTTTATCAAAGATAGTAGGGTAGATAGTGCCATTGAAAGTGTTGATTATTTGTCCGTTGTGCTGAACTTCTCCACTAATTTTCACCCTCTGTAGAGCTTTTATAGTATCAATTTGTAGCCCTGTTTTGTCATCAACAATAGCTGTTGTAATAACTTCATCATAAGGATATACAAGTTTCAATGCAGGATCACCCAATAGTACGAAATTTTTATTTGGACTTATGGACCCCGCTCCATTCTTAGAGATTCGAATTATATCTCCCACTGAAGGGTATTCACCATTTTGCTTTTCAAAAAGATGCTGGTAAATAATTTTGCTAAGTGTAAAGTTTGTCGATGAATATGTTACCCTAGACGTTGTTAGTAATGCAATTCCACCGCCATTAGGATTTAATAGAACATATTCTCCTGCTGAAATTCTTCCAGGGTCATCGTATCTGCTGAATTCGCATGTAGCAGTAACAAATAAAGGTAAATTTGAATAATTCGTCCATGAATTGATATCCTTAACCTCCAATACTGATTCGTGAGCCCAACCTTCTTCACCTCCATGTCCAGTATAATTAATAACAAGTGCTCCTTTATCCACTCTTTGGTTAATTGCAGTTTTTACATCGGGGTATCTCTGGCCTCCCGGAGTAATAACCTGAGTATATGCATCAAAAAATATTTTATCAATATTGTAATCAGGATAATTTGAACCAACATAGTTTGCTAAATAATCAGCCTGAGCAGTATGAATATTCCCCTCCTCATCATCACCAATAAAACAATTAATATTTCTCCAATCAGCCATTGCCGCAACTCCACTGCTACCATTACTGCAAGATGCTGATCCGACACTGGTTTGATTGCTTTCTTCGGGAAGTTTATATCTAAAAATCTTACTAAGGATTGAATTAGCTTGATCAACACTGGTAATAGGAAAGCGGCCTATGCCAATATCTAAACTACCATATGCACCAGCACCTTCAGTATCATCTAATAGTCCAAAAAAATCATCAGTACAATATGAGCCAGTTGGAGATAGTGAGTTCCCTGATTCATAAGTTAAAATCATATTGGTGTTATTTGCAATTCGATTCTTGAAATCATAGGACGCATCGCCAAAAAGAAGCAAATATTGTGGCATTTCATTCACATCACCTGCTGCTTTATCATAAAGCATCTTCATGAAATCTCGTATTGCAGCAAGGTCTTTGGCTCCGCTGGAAAACTCATTGTATATTTTTTGTGCATCAGTTGTATAAACAATCAAGTTTGATTGTGTTCTGTGAAAATCAGCTAACTTCTCAGCCTGACTTTTAAAATTTGGATGATACAGAATTACAT
>JAOZKO010000011.1:0-16955 GCA_029935325.1 Bacteroidales bacterium | reverse complement strand
GTCAATTTTGCTTAATGAGTGTAAATCCTGATTTTCCACCGACCCAACCTTTGTTGGGGTATAATAACCACCTTGATGTGCAACGAAAGTTTTTAAACTATCAGCACTGCTAGTAAATTTAAGAGTGTTTGATGTAATGCTAGAGTTCATTATTATTGGCACAAGAGGATTGCTAATATCCCATATTCTAGTGTTTTGGCTAGCATTTTCCAGAGTATATTCAGCACTATTTCCTAAGCCAACAGCACTTGGTGTCCTAAAATCCATCTGCTGTCCTGACATAGTTAAGTGTCGTTGGGCGTTTATCTCAATATAATTGAGCCAAGCTTGAGCACTAGAATTTGGTTTGCTATAAAAAAGTTGAACATCAATGGTTGAGCTATTTGTTTTAAATAAGAAAGTATCATTAATACTATGAGCATAGGTAGCTAAATAGTGGGGATTGACGGCTGCAAACTGAAAAGTCTTTTCTTTGCCGTTAGCCCTATACAACATAGTGCTATTATTAGTAGAGCGAGCAATTACTTCAGTACGAAGTATCACATCTTTATTAATCATTATATTAGGAAACTGAAATTTATATTTATAAGTAGTAATTACATCATATTGTTCTCCATACCACTCTCTACCAGTTTTTATTAAATTTAATGAGTCGTTTTCGTGATATAAAAAATCCACAAAATCAGTAACATTTATATTTGCAGTACCATAACTATTTGTATCATTAATTATTCTATTACCATTGCCACTTCTGATTGTAATATAGTAATATGCGTAGTCATCATAAATATGTTTCTTATGTGTGAAGTACTTATGAGTATTATTGTAATTCCACAAATGAGGTCCTTTACCGTAAAAAAGAAAATAATCACCTGCATCAAAAGAACCATTTGAGTTTAAATCATAAACTTCAATGGCATTTTCAAAAAGGTCATCATGCCTGAATATACTATTAGCTTCTGCTAACATGCCGCCACCATTACCATATAGCCTAACTTCATTTATACTTAAACCAGAAAGAGAGAATCCCATATCTTGTAAATCTGCACCACTAATTTTATAAATACCACTTTTACTAATCTTTATTTTATACCAGTCGCCTTGTGATAAAACAGAGTGTGAAGCATAAATACGCCCTTTGCTCGACCCTATTTTAGAGGTATTGCTAATGTTTATTATAAGCTTCATTGATTGGAGTCGGTGAATCTCATTATTGTTCTTTTCAGCAAAACATACTAACCTTATTATAGCAGCCTTTTCACCCCTATCATATAGGTATTCTACCGTAGTTGTAAAGTTAGAGTCTAATAGCTTTCTATATTCTTGATAATTATTTACATTTTCAATTTTTAAAGTTTGAATATTATTAATGCTGACACTTAACTGCTGACTTGGCTTCAGTTTAATAACCTGATAGTAGGAAGCTAATCCCTTAGATTTGTTATCTGAAAGTGAATTGTCAAATTCTAGTTGTCTTAAGTCAACTATTGTTGTGTCTTCAAAACTTTCGGTATTCCATTTTAATTGTATATCATTATAATAATCCAATTGAGCTATACCCAACAAAGGAATCAATAATAAAAAGCCAAAAGTAAATTGATAAATAAATCTCATATTGTAAATAGAATTTGTATTGCCATAATAACTTATATATTTTAACTTTATTGCTTTTGTTTTAATCAAATTGAGCTTTTAAATATCGAGCCCTAATTGCAGATTAACAAATACTTATAATTGATTTATAATTAATAGTACAATTGCTTTAGTATACAAGCAATGAAACAGGCACAATAATTAATGCAAAAAGAGAAAAATCTTTATTAAGTTTATACTCTAAATCCAATTTATTTAATCCAATATGCAACGTTTATGGATTGGTTTTGTCATTAGTTTATACTTTGGAGTTTTAGTTCCTTTTAGTTTTTTACATATCTCGTATGAAATTTTGGGTGAAAAAAGGAATTGTTAGCCAGGGTGTAACCAAAATTAAAACAATGAGTATAAACTTGATTGTTACTCATGATAAAACGTTTTATTTTTGGTGTTATGAATGTAAAAATAATTTGTAATATTGTGACTTGAAAATTTAGGTATGATATCAAAGAAGCACAGATCGTATGTTATTACCCTAGTGGTGTTGTTTATTTCCTTGGGAGTGAGGGCTCAAGACCCGCATTTTTCGCAGTTTTATGCTAACCCAATGTATTTAAACCCTGCCTTTGCTGGCGCGAAGGTATGTCCACGTGTCGTCACTAATTACCGAAATCAGTGGCCTTCAATCCCTGGTTCCTATGTAACTTATAATGCAAGTTTCGATATGCATGTTGATGCATTGGGTGGTGGTTTAGGAGTAATGGTCACTGCTGACCGTGCCGGACAAGGCGTTTTAACAACACAAACTGCTTCATTAATTTATTCAGTCCGTATTCGATTAAGTCGAACTTGGTTTATGAAAGCAGGATTACAGGCAGGTTTTTTTCAGAAACACCTTGATTGGGATAAGTTAACATTTGCGGATCAGATTGACCCTAAATGGGGTTTTTCAAATACAACGGCTGAGGTACGACCTCCAAATGGTGAATATAATAAAATGGCTGCTGATTTTTCCAGTGGACTTTTAGTTTACAATAATAGATTCTTTGGTGGTGTGTCTGTACATCATATGGTTCCACCAGATGTTGGTTTTAGTAGTGAGAGCTATTTGCCAATGAAAATTACTTCCCATGCAGGCTTAATGATTCCTTTAGTTAAAAGAAAAAGAATTCGTGCAGGAGATCCAACAATCTCTCCGAATATTGTTTTTATGCAGCAAGGAGCATTTCACCAATTTAATTATGGTGCATACTTTAAAAAAGCACCAATGATTTTTGGCTTATGGTATCGACATTTCCTTGAAGGTAGTGATGCAGTTATTGTTCAAGCTGGTTTTGAGTATGATAAGTTTAAATTTGGATATAGTTACGATATTACAGTGTCAAAATTAAGAAATGCATCAGGTGGTGCACATGAGTTTTCTTTTGCACTGGATTTTAACTGCCCAGTAAAAAGAAGAAGGATGCATGAAATAAATTGCCCTTCTTTCTAGTTAGTATATTAGGAAATAAATATTAAATGTTATGATAAAGCACAAAAGTTTATTTATTTTAGGAATGCTGTTTTTTACAGCACTTATTTTTACCTCCTGTGGTAAAGAGCAATCTCCTACAACAGGTTGGAACTATAATGATTCTAAAAATGGTGGATTTCAAGTGGCTCCCTACGAAGAGCAAGAAACTGGACCTGGTCTGGTATTAATTGAAGGTGGAACATTTGTTATGGGGCGTACCGAGCAAGATGTACATTACGACTGGAGTAATCAGCCGCGACGTACTACTGTTCCTTCATTCTATATGGATATGACAGAAGTTCGTAACCTTGATTATTTAGAATATATGCATTGGTTAAAAAGGGTTTATGGTGATGATAATCTTAGAATTATTCAGAAAGCACTGCCTGATACCTTGGTTTGGAGAGATAAGTTAGCATTTAATGAACCTTATGTGGAGTATTATCTACGTCACCCTGCCTATCGCGATTATCCTGTAGTTGGTGTAAACTGGCTTCAAGCTCGTGACTATTGTGCATGGAGAACAGATAGAGTAAACGAATATATTTTGGTTGAGTTTGGTATTCTTGAGCATCAAGAAACACCAACATCAGATAATCATTTTAATACAGATGCTTATATGGTACCTAGTATTACAGGTATTGGCGAAGAAAGCGAGCATCAATTAGTTGATATATCACCAAATGGTAGTGGTTATAGACGTGCTCGTATGGAGGATGGTATTCTATTACCAAGATATAGACTTCCAACTGAAGCTGAGTGGGAATATGCCGCTCTTGGCTTAATTGGAAATACCATGTACGAAAGAGTTGTAGAGCGTAGATTATATCCTTGGAATGGTCATATTACACGTACTGATGCATCTAGTAACTATGGTGATATGGTTGCTAACTTCCGTAGAGGTAGAGGTGATTATATGGGTGTGGCAGGTAATCTTAATGATGCTGCATCAATTACGGCTCCTGTATATGCATATTGGCCAAATGATTATGGTCTATATAATATGGCAGGTAATGTTGCTGAGTGGGTAATGGATGTATATCGTCCTCTTACTTTCGAGGATATGGATGATTATAACTCATTCCGTGGTAGCGTTTTTAAAACATATGTTAGAGATAATACTGGAGCAATTGCCGATAAATTATATAATACTATTTATGATTATGAAGGTATTTTGAATTGGATGTCAAATAATGAACAAACAGGTTTCTTTGATAACCTAAGCTATGAACTTAATGATGATGAGCAAAAACTAAAGGCGGATCTTACTTCTGGCTTAGATGCAATTATTAAACTTAATAATGATAGAAAATATGAAGAAGCTGCTGAAGCAATGGTAGATTTATTAGAAGATAAACTTTATGGTAATCCTTCTGATTATATACAAATTGCTGCTGAAATAGCTAAAGGTTTTTCTGAATATATTATTGCTCAACCTGGTGAACTAAGAACTCGCGATGTTACTATTGAAGAAAACTTAGAGCGTAGAAATTATAGGAAAGCAAATAATATTAATTACCTTGATGGTGATTATGCTTCAAATTATAGCAGAGATAATGATTGGCAGCAGTGGAGAGATGATGATAATGATGGATCTAGCAAGATGTATGATTATAGTAATACTTCAATGATTAATGATAATGCAAGAGTTTATAAAGGTGGCTCATGGAAAGATGGTGCATTTTGGTTAAGCCCAGGTGCTCGTCGTTTTCTTGACGAACATCAAGAAACAGATTTTATAGGTTTCCGTTGTGCTATGACACGCGTGGGAAGTCCCATAGGAAATTATTAGAATAAATAATTAGATTAGTAAAAAAAGCCGATATGAAAGTATCGGCTTTTTTTATTTGCTAAAATTAACATAATATTAACATAATATATGTATATTTGCAAAGGAATGCAACCTTTGCACTCATTAGGTGTCAATAAAGAACTTGCAATAGTTAAATATATGTTAATTAATTTAATATAATACGTATGAAGAATTTATTTTTACTTTTAATTGTTATTTTTACATCAACTAGTCTATGGAGCCAGAGCACAGGTGGAGTAAAAGGTAAAATAACTGACTCGCAAACAGGAGCAATTGTTTCTGGGGCAGAATTATTAATATCTCCTAGTGAGAAAGGGACTATATCAGACTCCAAAGGAAAGTATCAAATAAGTGGTGTAGAACCAGGGAAATATTTATTAAAAATTAAATATGTAGGTTATATAACTATTGAAGAAGAAATTGAAATATTAGCTGGCAAATTAATTGATTATAATATAAATTTAGAGGTAGATATTCGTGAATTATTAGCAGTGGAAATAAATGATGATAAGATTCAAAATCATGCATACTCTAAAGTTATTATCAAAGAAGCTGATTTAGAGCAAAAGCCAGTAAGAGATATTGGTGATTACTTAAGAGATATTCCAAATCTTTATGCAGTAAGAAAAGGAGGGGCAAACTTAGACCCTGTAATTCGTGGTTTTAAGTTCAACCAATTGAATATTCAAGTTGATAATGGATTGAGCATGGAAGGTGGATGCCCAAATAGAATGGATCCAACAACTGCTCATGTTGAAGCTGGTGACATACAGGCAATAGAAGTGTTAAAAGGTCCCTTTGCATTAAGATATGGTCCAACTATGGGTGGAGTAGTTAATATGTTGACTGCAAGTCCTCGTCCTTTCGATAAATTTCAGGTTCACGTTAAAGCCACTTTAGGTTATGAAAGTAATTGGAATGGTCAAAGGCAAAATGTTACTGTTTATGGAGGTGGTAAAAAAGTTTTCTTCACTTTCTCTGGAAACAATTCTATTTATGGTAACTATACTGATGGTGATGGTAATTTAGTGCCATCCGAATTTACTAAATTTGGCTATAATGCAAAGTTGGGATTTGCTTTGGCAGAAAACCATACTATTACCTTATCATATTCTGAGTTCTATGCCAGAAATGTTGCCTTTCCTTCTCTTCCGATGGATGAAAGAGCAGATGATACAAAACTATATTCGCTAGATTATAATGCTAATAAAGTATCGAAAACCATTGAAACAATTCATTTTAAAGCCTATCTTAGTGATGTTGACCATACTATGGATAATAAGGAAAGAGGATTTGGAGATACCGTTGTTGCTGTATCGCAAATATTAGCTCGTAGGTATGGATATCGTGCAGAGTTTGGTTTAAATACTGGAAAAAATAGTCATTTATTTGTTGGTACAGATATGTATCATATTGACAAAGACGGTACACGTGAAAAAACAATGATTGGCCAATACCCAATGAATGGTAATGTACCTCTTAAAGTAGAAAATTTATGGAATAAAGCTGTAATTAATAATTATGGTGTATTTGGGGAGTATCGTATTAATAAAAATTTGTGGGAAGCTGTATTCTCAGGGCGAATTGATTATAATTCAGCATATTCCGATTCTATTTCACTGATGAATATGAAGAAAGTTGATATTATTGGTACTCCAGCAGATAGTACCTCCTCAAGTTTCGTTAATATTAGTTTTAGTATGGGAGTTACAAGGAAACTTAATGAAAATATGTCTCTAGGATTATCATTTGGAAGAGGAGTAAGAAGTGGAAGTATGATTGAGAGATTTATTATTACACTACCAGTAGGTTTTGATAATTTTGAATATATTGGTAATCCTAACTTACTACCCGAGGCTAACAATGAAATAGACTTAGTTTATAAATATAAGCATCAAACTTATGGAGCTGTTGAATTAACAGCCTTTTATTCCATAGTACAGAACTATATTGGTGGAGTATATTTACCGCCTTCTGTACAAAAGCCACTAACACAAGGAACACTTGGAGTTAAGAAATTTGATAATATTGGTACTGCTAATTTATATGGTTTTGAATTATCATATGCTACACCAAGCAGATATAAGTGGAGAGCAAGCCTAACTGCAGCTACTACAATGGGAACAATTGACGAGGCTGAAGTATTGGACCTAGATGCCAATGGTAAAGTAACAGGAACTCATATGGTTTCAAATGATCCATTAGGTGAAATTCCTCCACTTAATATGAATTTAAGATTATCATATAGATTACTTAACGACAAGCTAATACCAAACTTAAACTTCAGATATGTAGCAGCTCAAAATAGAGTTTCAGAATCAATGCAGGAATTAACATCACCTTCTTTCTCTCTTCTCGATTTTAGTATTATGTATAAGCATAACAAGAACTTGAGTATTATTGGTGGAGTTAATAACCTTCTTGATAAGGCATATTACGAGCATCTAAACCGAAGAGTTTTAGGAACGGATCATCGTTTGTATGAGCCAGGAAGAGTTATTTTTGTCAATATTATTTTTAACATCTAAAACTATTGAAAATGAGAAAAATATTTTTATTTATAGTATTATTAAGCTTTGCTGCTGTTTCTTGTCAGAAAGATGGAGACCCAAAGAATGTGGATTATATGATTACTGGATTAACAGAGCCGTATGAGGTTGTATTCCTTGATGGTGAGGGTAATAGTATTTCGGAAAGTGTTGATCCAGATGGAGTATTAGCTTCAAAATGGGTGCAGAGTTATACAATGGAGCAAGGAACACCAGTATATCTTTATCTTAAGTTTAAAGTAGATATTACAGCAAGTATGCAATTTAGTATGGGGATATTAGTTAATGGTAAATATGAATATCAAGCTAAATATTATGAACATATTTTATTAACTACTGATACAGCCTTTGAAGTAAAAAGATCGGGCATTGTTCCGTTTAATTAATTATTATAATTGTAAGTAAAGTGCTATAAAACAATAAATTTCAAGCATTTATTGTTTTATAGTGCATAAGGAAAAAGCAAGCATTTATGTTTGCTTTTTCTGTTTTAAAAAGTGTGCTTTCTGTTCTCGATTATTCCAACATTAAACTAATTATCTTTTTCTTCAAAGAAGTAAAGGGAGCATACTTAATACTTGGTTCAAATAAATTAGTTTTCTTTAGGATTGATTTATAATGGCTAAATGTATCAAAGCCATATTTGCCATGGTACGAACCCATTCCGGAATATCCAACACCACCAAAAGGTAAATTCACATTTGTAAGCTGCATAATGGCATCATTTACTGCTCCACTTCCGAAACTAATTTCATGGTGAATTTTATTTATTCTCTTTGTGTTATTTGAAAATACATACAGAGCTAAAGGTTTTGGCCTTTCTTTTACCATTTTTATAGCCCAATCAAAATCTTCAAACTCAATAATTGGTAAAATAGGTCCGAAAATTTCCTCTTGCATTACCTTATCATTAAAGCTAATATCACCCATTAGAGTAGGTGAAATAAATAAGTCATCAATATCGGTATTCCCACCAAGAATAATCTTACTCTTATCAAGCAATGATAATAATCTGTTAAAATGTCTCTTGTTGATTATACGAACAAATGCCTCACTTTCTTTAATATTACTACCATACTGAGATTGAATTTCTTTCTTAATAGCAGTTACTAGTTTGTCTTTCAGGCCTTTTTCCACAAGTAGATAATCTGGCGCAACACAAGTTTGACCACCATTCAAAAACTTCGCCCAAACAATACGCTTTGCTGCAAGATGAATATTAGCATCCTTTAAAATAAATACAGGGCTTTTGCCACCTAATTCTAATACAACTGGGCAGAGATGGTCAGCCGCTGCTCGCATTATTATTTTTCCTACTTCAGAGCTCCCTGTATAAAAAATTTTGTCAAATTTCTCTTTTAATAAAAGAGTAGTTTCTTCTATACCACCTTCAACAACCTGCAGTATTTCTTCTGCAAAATTTTCATTGATGATTTTGCACATTGCAGCAGATGTATTTTTCGCCAATTCGCTTGGTTTAATAATTACAGTATTACCAGCAGCAATGGCTGATACAGCGGGTAATATAGATAGCTGATATGGGTAATTCCATGCTCCAATTACAAGTGTATTTCCTAAAGGCTCAGGAATAATATAGCTTTTACCTGGTAAATTTGCTATGTCAGTTCCAACTCTTTGTGTTCTAGTCCAATTATTTAGGTTTTTCAGGGCAAGTTTTATCTCATGGTATATTATTGATAGCTCAGTTGTATAGTTTTCAAAAGATGATTTTCGAAAATCAGCATAAATAGCCTCATCAAGTAATTGCTCATTTGATTTTAAGATAGCATAAAGCTTCTTAAGTTGAGTTTTTCTAAAACCAATATCCTTAGTTGTATTAGAGTTGAAAAAATCTCTTTGCTTATTAATAATATTTGTGATCTCTGTCATCTGGGTTTTAATTAATTGTTTAATTGCTATACTAGTACTTGTTGTGATATGTGTTGATGTGTTGTGCAAGCTTTTAACTCTCAACTCTCAGCTCCGAACTAAATAACGTACAAAGGTATATTTTTTTTACTTTTGTCATTCATTAAAATAATAGATATGAACTGGCTTCCTGATTTATTAAATACCTATTCTAATTGGTTATATAGTATTGGTCTTAGTGCGGATGCTTCCTTATTTACTGTGGAATTGACATTGTTTATTGTGTCTTTTCTTTTGTTTATTGCGATTGATAAACTGTTTATTCGTATTGTAATCAATTATTTAAAGAAGTTCACTGAAAAATCAAAAACTCAAATTGACAATATTTTATTTAGCAATAAAGTGTTTGATTATTTTCTACATATAATACCAGTATATATATGGTTGCTATTTGTTGATGATATTTTTATTAATTCGGATGGTATAGAAGCTTTTGTGAGGGGAGTCATGAATTTATATATTAATTATTTATTGGTTAGAGGCGTACTGTCTTTACTGAAATCAGTGAATGAAATATATGAGTCGAAACAAACAGGGCGAAAGCGCTCTATAAAATCATATATCCAAGTTTTTCAATTGCTTATTATATTAATAGGTTTACTAGTAGCAATATCAATAATCATTGAAAAGGATATAAGCTTTCTGCTAACTGGTATTGGGGCTTTTGCTGCTGTTTTAATGTTAGTTTTTAAGGATAGTATATTAGGTTTTGTTGGTGGAATCCAGATTAGTGCTAATGATATGCTTCGCCCAGGAGATTGGGTGTCGGTTCCTAATGCTGGAGCTGATGGAATTGTAATAGATATTTCGTTAACCACTGTAAAAATTCAGAACTGGGATAAAACAATTAGTACTGTTCCTACATATTCGCTAGTAAGTGGTTCGTTTCATAATTGGCGGGGTATGGAAGAGTCGGGAGGCCGTAGAATCAAGCGCCACTTAAATATTAATATCCAATCCATAAAGTTCTGTACGAATTCTGAAATTGAAGAATATAAGAAAATAGGACTTATTAAAGATTATTTGAATAATAAGGAGGAGGAGTTAAAGAAATATAATTCTAGTGTGGGTAATGATGGTGAATATGTTAACGGAAGGCATTTAACTAATGTTGGGATTTTCAGAATTTATGTAGAGGCTTATCTCAAAGCTCAAAAGAATATAAATCCTGAAATGACCTTCTTGATTAGGCAGTTACAAGCCACAGAGAAAGGATTGCCTTTAGAGGTTTATGTTTTTAGTAGAATCCAAGATTGGGCTGAGTATGAGAATATTCAAGCAGATATTTTTGATCACCTATTTGCTATTATTCCAGAATTTAAACTTCAAATATTCCAAAATCCTAGTGGCGCTGACTTTAGATCAATTATTCAGAAATAGTATTGTGTGACAAGGTAGAGAGTTCGTTTACTCTAAAGCTTCGGTGAATGAAAATCAAAAGTGGAATTTACTACTTCTTTACGATGCCTTATAAATCTACAATATTCGACAAGCTAAAATTAGCCCTCCAAATCATCATAGGTGTTAATATTATAAAATGCTTTTCTGTTTTCTTCCTTATTATCCAAAACTAGGAATTGTGTGTTTATTGTTTTTAGAAAGTTCTTAATAGCATAGCTCTTACCTTGCTCAATAAAATCTTCAAGTTTATCAATAATAGTAGAGCTATAAATACCGTATAACGGCTCAATAAAGCCATTTATTTTAGGGATTATAGCTTCAGGTTTTGTTTTCTGAAATTCAGCAATTAGTTTATTAATAATATCTGATGAAAGATATGGTAGGTCACTACTTATTATAAAAATTGCATTGTGATTGATATTTTTTAATGCAGTATGTAGCCCTGCCAATGGGCCAATTTCTTTGTAAATATCAGAATAAATATTATAATTGGAATACTCAGAGAATTGTTCTGCTTGATTACTTATTATAGAAATAGATTTGAATAATGTTTTTAGGGTATTAATATTTTTATCAATTATTCGCTCACCATCAATTACAATAAAGGCTTTAGTTTTTCCTCCCAAACGTCGAGCTTTACCACCAGCAGTTATTACGCAGGCAATATCCATTCTAATTTATCTTTTCTAATAAAACTATTGACTGAACAGATACTCCTTCCTCGCGTCCAATAATACCTATTCCCTCCCCAGTTTTAGCTTTAATTGATATCAATTCTGAATCTATCCCCATTATTTCACCTAATTTATTTTGCATTTTTGGAATATGGGGATTGATTTTAGGATTTTGAATTTGAATAGTAATATCAGCATTTACTATAACATATCTTTTGTCCTTAAGCATTGAAATAACCTTGAATAAAAATTCAGCAGAATCTTTTGCTTTATTTGAAATATCAGTGTCAGGAAAATGATAGCCAATGTCTCTTAAGTTAGCAGCACCTAACAGTGCATCACATAAGGCATGAATTAAGGCATCTCCATCTGAATGTCCATCACAACCTTTGGTGTGGCTAATCTCTATTGCTCCTAAAATGAGTTTGCGATTTTCAACCAATCTGTGAGTATCGGTACCAAGCCCTATTCGCAAATTACTCATCTTATTTTTCAGTATCGTTAAAATTAAATATCAGACTAAATCTTAAGGTGTTTTCCATAGGATTTCTCTGTGTAGTTGGAATCAAATATGAGAAGTCTAAAGCAAATACATTATACTTAAATCCAGCACCTAGTGTGAAATATTTACGATTACCCTTTGTCGCATTCTCATAAAAATATCCACCACGAATAAAGAACTTCTTATCGTAAATATACTCAATACCTGCGCCAATATAGAACTCACGCATTTCCTCACTCATGCCACCTGGAGCATCATACCATGATGTAAATATAGAATTACCAACACTCCTGTTTGGATCCATTCCTTCTTCTATTTTCCATCCATTACCATCAGGTATAGGATTGCCTAAAGTGTCTTGTGCATATATTGGAGGCGTTGGAACAAGCAACTTATTAATGTCAATTGCCATAGTAATTTGGTTGTATTTGTCTAAATCCAATGTCAATGAAGGACCAAATCTAAAGTTCATAGGGATAAAATCTCGCTCTAATGATTCAGAATAAGATATTTTACTGCCAATATTTGATGCGCTTAAGCCAAATGAAAACCTTCCTTTGGTTTTATTTATTTTAATTTTCTTGGAATAATATACTCCTACATCCGTAGCCACAGCTTGCCCCACTTGTGTGGATTGACCATTCACATTCTGCCCCTGAGTAAGGTTAGAGTTTATATATCGTAAGGTCACGGATCCAGAAATGTTATCACCTAGTTTACGTGAATAGGCTGCGTCAATCGCAAACTCATTTGGTTTGTACTCGCCTTGTGAATTTCCAAATTTATCTGTAAACTCAATCATACCTAAACTGAAATATCTTAAAGACCCAGAAATAGCTGACATATTATCAATTCTATAATAACCTGTTAAATATGCCAAACTAATATCGTTTACTAGTTTTCTTAACCATGGACTATAGGAAACACTAAAACCCATTTTATCTTCAATAAATGCATATTTTGCTGCATTCCAATGTTGCGAGTTAGCATCAGGGCTTGTAGAAACTCCAATATCGCCTAATGCACCTGACCTTGAATCTGGAGCAATTAATAAAAATGGTACAGCCGTAGTAATTGCATTTATATCATCCTGGCCTAAAAGTTGGCTATAAGTTTGGGCAGAAGACACTAATTGTGATCCTAGAAATAATCCAATTAGAATTATTTTGTAAGTGATTGTTTTCAATTTCAAAGCAATATATTGTTTAAAAATTATTATTTAACTTCTTAAAAAGAGAAGAATATCAACTTGCAAAGATAATGATATCCTTTTATATGTCAACATCCATTTCTTGCTTAGTAATTATATGTTCCTAATTTGATTAAAAACTAATTCTTACCTACTGCATAAACACTTGTTATACATATTTATTGTTCTATTGTAGAATATTTTAGAATTAAATTGTAGATAGTAATTTAATAAGAGAAGTTTTTTTGGTTTTTTTCTCTGATTACACATATTTGTTAGGAAATTGGTGCAATTTTGCAATTGCAATATACAGTGATTCAAGACATTAAAAAATCAGGTAAATTGTTTAATTTATTTTTGTTTTAAATGCAACCTTTTTGCATTTTCAGTGGTCTTATAGTCGGATTTTAGTAAAACAAAAAGGGTTGAGCCCCTTTTTTCATAAGTAAGTAAAAAAACCGGACGCCCGTCCGGTTTTTTATTTTTATATTTGCCAATTATTAATTGTTAACTTATTTTCATGAAAAAAATATCTATACTTTTTGTTTTCATTTTTTTAGCAAACTATTCTTTTGCTCAAAATAAGATTTATAATACCACTGCTGGTGAAATGATTTTTGGTTTTTCAAATGCTGCTTACAACCAACCAGGTATTCCACCAAGCCCAGATTTGCCTAATGGTAATGTTCCAGGAAGTATTTCTGATGCTATGCGCTGGACAATATGGTTTCATATAGGCTCATATTGGCATTACGATTTTAATAATACATTTGGAATGTACACAGGTTTCTCAAACCGTAATATTGGTTTTATTACTAGAGAAGCGGCAACCAAAGAAACTACTGACTTAGTAAAATGGAAAAGAAGATCATATACCTTTGGAATTCCTTTGGCATTTAAAATAGGTTCTATGGAAGATAATTTTTATTTCTTTGCTGGTGGACAGTACGAAATGTTTTACCATTATAAAGAAAAAGAATTTCTTCCATCTGGTAAAAGAAAATATACCGAATGGTTTAGCGATAGAGTGAATTTGTTTATTCCGTCTGTTTTTGCAGGTATTACTTTTAAAAAAGGTTTAAGCATTAAATTCACTTATACGCTTAATGATATGATGAATAAAGACTACTCTTATTCTGATGTAAATGGAGCAACAATATTTCCATATAAGCATATGGACTCTAAATTGCTTTATATATCAATATTTAGTATGATGAGGTGGGATAAAGATACATACCAAAAGACTGTAAAGAAAGAAGAGAGAAAGCAAGTTGCATTCTTATAATACCTTTGCTGATAAAAGGTAATAGAAAAACTTAGTGCAAAATAAAAGAGCCAATTATTTTAAATAATTGGCTCTTTTTTATATTTCAATGATTACTAATACAATACTCCATTAATGTTTTATATAAATCACACAGTCAGGCGATTATGGCTTTATGCAATAATGTATAATAATCACAAAATTAACCCTTTGCACCTTTGCGTCTTTGCGAGAAACAAAAACTCAACGAACTATTGTGATTATTAATATGCAAACATTGAAAATGGATTCATAAATTCGTTTACTTCATTCTTAACTGCTTCAATCACTTTTTCGCTTTCCACATTTAAAATAACCTTGTCAATCATTTCAACAATAGGTCTCATATGTTCTTCTTTCATACCACGGGTGGTAATTGCAGGAGTTCCTACTCTTAATCCTGAAGTTTGAAAAGGAGAGCGGCTATCAAATGGAACCATATTTTTGTTTATTGTAATATCAGCTTTAACCAAAGTATTTTCTACTATTTTACCAGTAATTTCGGGCACCTTTGTACGAAGGTCAATTAGCATACTATGGTTGTCAGTTCCGTTTGAAACAACATGATAACCTAAATCCATAAAAGCTTGTGCCATAACCCTAGCATTTTTTTGCATCTGAACAGCATAATCTAAATAGCTATCAGTAAGCGCCTCTTTAAAAGCAACAGCTTTAGCAGCAATAATATGCTCCAATGGTCCGCCTTGTTGCCCTGGGAAAACAGCAAAATTCAATACTGCTGACATCATCTTAGTTGCTCCTTTTGGTGTTTTTATTCCAAATGGATTTTCAAAATCTTTTCCCATCAAAATCATGCCGCCACGGGGCCCACGTAGAGTTTTATGAGTAGTAGTAGTTAAAATATGACAATGATTTACTGGGTCATTTAAAATCCCCTTGGCAATTAATCCTGCAGGATGTGCAATATCAGCCATTAGCAATGCGCCAACTTTATCAGCAATTGCACGCATACGCTCATAATCCCAATCTCTGGAATATGCTGATGCTCCAGCAACAATAAGCTTAGGTTTATTTTCAATTGCTAGTTTCTCCATTTCATCATAATCAACAGTGCCAGTCTCTTGCTTTACATGATATGCCACTGGATTATATAATATTCCTGAAAGGTTAACTGGTGAGCCATGAGATAGGTGACCACCATGGGATAAATCTAATCCCATAAATGTATCGCCAGGTTTTAGACAAGCAAAAAATACTGCTGCATTAGCTTGTGCACCGGAGTGTGGTTGTACATTGGCATATTCAGCTCCAAACAATGCTTTTGCTCTGTCAATTGCTAATTGCTCGCTTAAGTCAACAACCTGACAACCTCCATAATATCTTTTCCCTGGATATCCCTCTGCATATTTATTAGTTAGCACAGAGCCCATAGCCTCTCTTACTTGGTCACTTACAAAATTCTCGCTGGCAATTAATTCAATGCCGTGTAGTTGACGAAGCCTTTCATCCTCTATTAGTTCAAATAATTGATTATCTCTTTCCATAGTATTATATAATGTTTATGAGTTTTATATTAATCTTGTAAATTACAAGGGCGCACAAAAATAATTATTTTTTTGACACCATGGTGAAACTATATTTGTCACTCATATAAGCCTTTTGTATATTTTTGCACTGCAATATACAATTTCAGATAGAAATGATAGAATTCAGTAAATTTACCCTCAAAAATGGGTTGAAAGTTATTGTTCACCAAGATAAAGCAACTCCAGTGGTGGCAATGAATATCCTTTATAATGTAGGAGCTAAGAACGAAGATCCGGAACTAACAGGTTTTGCTCATTTTTTTGAGCATCTGATGTTCGGTGGCTCAATCAATATTCCTAAATATGATGAGCCACTTCAAAAAGTAGGTGGTGAAAATAATGCTTTTACAAATAATGATTTTACAAATTATTACCTAAGCTTGCCTAAGGAAAATATAGAAACTGGTTTTTGGATTGAATCTGATAGGATGTTGAACTTAGCTTTTTCTGAAAAAAGCTTGGAAGTACAGCGCAGTGTAGTTATTGAAGAATACAAACAGCGCTACCTTAATCAGCCTTATGGTGATGTTTGGCTTTTGCTTAGACCATTAGTATATAAGGTGCATCCCTATCAGTGGGCTACTATTGGGAAAAGTATCAAGCATATAGAAGATGCTAAAATGGAAGATGTAAAGAAATTTTACGAAGATTTCTATAACCCACAGAATGCTATTTTGGTTCTTGCAGGAGATGTTGAAATGGATCAAATAAAGGAGCTGTCTGAAAAATGGTTTGGTTCTATTGAAAAACCACATCCAAAGATGAAAGATATTCCTTCAGAACCACAGCAAGCTAAATCTAGAATTTTGAAAGTGGAAAGAGATGTGCCAATAAATGCTATCTTTAAAGTATATCATATGTCGGATCGTATGAGTGATGATTACGTTGCCACAGATTTTATTTCTGATTTATTGGGTAACGGCAAATCATCACAATTATATA
>JAOZKO010000144.1 GCA_029935325.1 Bacteroidales bacterium | reverse complement strand
TATAGCTCCACAACTATATTCATCCTCCATCATATGCTGAAAAACTCCCAAATTATTTATTAGTGTCCGATATAATAATTTCTATGATGCAAAAAAAAACTATACAATCTAAGTAATTCAATAGTTTTCCGAATTATTAGCTTGCTTATGGATTGAGACTAAGATTGATTGTTATACTCTTTTTACTTTAATTGGACAATGACAGATACTGTCTACGTTTTATTTTGTCATAATTTTTGCTGTACTTCGATACAATTTTCATTTAAAAAAAATGAAAATCACTCAGCATCTAGCAAAAATATACGCCAAAACCGGAACTATCATATATTAATATCCATGGATTTCATCCATGGCTATTTTTATCTGACCCTTTCAGGGTCTGTATCTTATGCAATATATAATATGGTGAAGAGAATAATATTTATTGGTAACTATTAGCAATAATCAAACACCCAAACTAATAACGAAACTTGCAAAAGACTATTTGTTTCCCTTCAGAGCATCAAACAAAACTTCAATAGGATGCAATGCTTTTTTCTCTGTTCCATCTTGAATCTGGCATCTGCAACTGGTACCTGGAGCTACAATAATTTCTTCTGTAGCCATTGCTCTTACTGCCGGAAATAATACTAATTCACCAACTTTCATGGATATGTCGTAATGCTCTTTTTCATATCCAAAACTTCCTGCCATGCCACAGCAACCCGAAGGTATTTCATCAATCTGATAATTATTGGGGAATGACAATATTTTCTTTGTAGGTTCTGTGGAAGCAATTGCCTTTTGCTGACAATGACCATGCAATTTTATACTAACTGAATTATTGGTGAATGAAGATTTTAGAATCCTTTCTTTATCCATCTCCCTAGCCAAAAACTCATCAATTAGCAATGCGTTTTCGCCAAGCGATTTGGCCTTCTCTTGTAAATCTTTATCTACCAATTCTGGATATTCATCTCTAAAGCTCAAAATAGCTGAAGGCTCGATGCCAACTAAAGGCTCATCTTCACTTACCTTATCCGATAGTAATAAAACATTCTTTTGTGCAATTTGCTTTGCTTTCCTCAGCAATCCCTTCGACAAAAACGTCCTTGCGCTAACCTCATGCTTAGGAATTTGGACTTCATATCCCAATCTATTTAGTAATTGGATAGTTTTTATTCCAATCTCAACATCATTAAAATTAGTAAACTCATCAGCAAAAAGCCATACCTTTCCATTATTAAGCTCTCCACCAAATCTATTAGCTTTATTCCATGATTTTAATGTTGTTTTATATAATTTGGGAATGCTTCTTTTTGGTGCAAAGCCAATCATCTTTTTGAATATTCCAGATAAAAGCATATTTGAAACCACAAAATTAAATGCAAATGGCAAAAGCATACCTAAAGCATTAAGTTTGTGTATATAAGCTATAAGTCTTGAGCGTAGCGGAATACCATGTTCATCATACCAATGCTGTAGAAATTCAGCTTTGAACTTGGTCATATCAATATTTGAAGGGCACTCAGTTTTGCAGGCCTTACAACTTAAGCATAAATCCAAAGAATCATAAATTTCTTGATGGTCGAATGGATTATCCTTTGTTGAATTTGTAATATACTCCCTCAAAGTATTTGCTCTTGCTCGTGTGGCATTCTGCTCATCTCTGGTTGCCATATAACTTGGGCACATGGTTCCACCAATAATCTCAGTTTTCCGACAATCGCCAGAGCCATTGCATTTTTCCACAGCACGTAGAAAGCCTAATGTTGAAGAGAAATCAAAAACAGTATCTATCTCCTTAGTTCCTTGCCCAGGTTTAAACCTAAGCTGCTTATTCATTTTGGGAGTATCGGTAATTTTTGCAGGATTAAATATATTCTTGGGATCCCAAATATTCTTTACATCCTTCAGCAACTGATAATTATGCTCTCCCATCATCAATGGGATAAATTCGCCCCTAAGTCTTCCGTCACCATGTTCTCCTGAAAGCGAACCATTATACTTCTTAACAAGCTTTGCCGTTTCCAGTGCAATTGTGTGAAACATCTCCACATCATCCTTGTTTTTAAGGTCTAATAAAGGTCTTAGATGTAATTCACCAGTAGCAATATGAGCGTAATAAACACAACTTAATCCATTTTTATCAAGAATTTCATCAAACTCCTTTATATATGCAGGTAGTCTCTCTGGTGAAACGGCGGTATCTTCAATTACTGGAACTGGTTTTCTGTCTCCTGGCATATTAGATAGTAAACCTAAACCAGCTTTTCGCAGCGACCAAACCCTTTTGATATCAGCACCTTTTACAATAGGAAAGTGGAAACCATAGCCAGCCTTTCGCATGGATGATTCCATTGCCTCCACTTTATTATTGATTTCCTTAATTGAGTTCTCAGCAAACTCCACAATAAGAATAGCTCCGGGGTCTCCTTTTACAAAAAATCGATTTTTATCCTGCGTTCTATTCTCTTTTGTTAGGTCCATTATTGCCTTATCCATTAACTCCACAGAAGTAGGCTTATGGTTTAATGCAATAAGATTAGCCTTTAAGGATTCTTCTACAGAATTGAGATGAACACAAACTAAAACTTTTTCTTTTGGTGGTAATGGATCTAATTGCAAGCGAATTGAAGTACTAAATGCCAAAGTACCCTCAGAGCCTGCTAATAATTCGCAAAAATTAAATTTTGTAGATTCCGAGCCAAAGAAAGACCTTGTAAGTAATAAATCCAATGCATATCCTGTATTCCTTCGCGCTAATTTAGGATCAGGAAAATTATCAATTATTTCATTTCTATTTGTTTCACTATCAAGTATTGCCTTTGTTTTTCTGTAAATCTCTCCTTCTAAAGTCTGTAATTCACATTTTTTATTATACTCATTT
This sequence comes from Bacteroidales bacterium, assembly GCA_029935325.1. GTDB lineage: Bacteria > Bacteroidota > Bacteroidia > Bacteroidales > UBA1556 > UBA6267. The sequence goes on along the minus strand of JAOZKO010000144.1, from coordinate 4,116 downwards.
TTATCAATACTTTCAAAAATCACTTCTGAATTATCACTTAATATTGCAGATACTTTCAGCGTTCTATCTCTTGTGCTTCCGTAAATTAAGGAATGAGCACCACAGGCATTATTCCCCAGCATCCCTCCTATCATACACCTATTGGAAGTTGAAGTTTCAGGGCCAAAAAACAAACCATACTCTTTGAGTATAATATTTAGCTCATCTAAAATAACTCCTGGTTCAACATCTACCCATTTTTCCTCCACATTAAGTTCTATGACCTTAGTCATATATTTAGAGATATCTGCAATAATTCCTGAGCCCACAACTTGCCCTGCCAGAGATGTTCCTGCGGTACGTGGAATCAAAGGCACATTATGCTTTATTGCAAAATCTATTAACTTGTGTAAATCTGCTTTATCTCGAGGTCTAGTAACAGCAATTGGCATTTCCTTATATGCAGAAGCATCAGTAGAATACAAAGTGCGCAGATGCTCATCTAAAAAGATATCTCCTTTAAAATCACTTCTGAAATGCTCTAATGCTTTATGAATTTCTTGCATATATTCCTAAACAATGGTTTATCTAGCTCCTAATATCAACTTAATAACTTTCTGCTCGCCATCTCTAATTATAGTAAGCATTACAACATCTTCAGGTTGGTGCTTTTTTAATAGATCTGAATAAACTTTCAGGTCTGGAGTATTGTTATCATCAAGCTTAACAATAATATCACCTTTTTTCAAACCTGCTTTATCACCTGCCGAACCTTCTATCACATCAGATATTCTCACGCCATTGCCTTTAAATGCAAAATCAGGCACAGAACCTGTTGATACTCTGCGATTAGTTTTTTCTGTAGTAGTTGTTTTAACTGCTGTTGAAGCATTTGACCCTGTGAATGGCATAGCTTTTTCTCTTTCTGCTAAATAAGATATTACCTCCTTGGCAACAATTGCTACCTTTACTAAACCTGGTCCATCAATCTTGCTATAAGTATCGCTTGGTCGGTGATAATTAGCTGTAGCACCAGTAAATAATTGTACGGCAGGAATTCCCTTTTCAATAAATGCAACCTGATCACTAGCATCCAGATCTTTAGATACTACCTCGGTTTTTATTCCAGTGGTATAATCAGTTCCCATAAAAATAAACTTCCATTCCTTAGCAGTATTAGCATTTAATACCAATAGTTTCTTATCAAACAAGCTTCCGTCAGTATCAAGATTGATATTAGCAAAAACAGGCTCAGAATAATACTCGCTGATTTTGCTCATAAAATATCTTGAACCTAATAAACCAGCTTCTTCACCTGTGGAAGCAAGGAAAATTATTGTGCGGCTAGGGTGAGACTTAGCCAAAGATTTAGCCAGTTCTAACATTATTGAAACCCCACTAGCATTATCATCAGCACCATAATGAATTTTACCTTCATCACCTTGGTGTACATCAGGCCAACCCAAACCCAAATGATCGAAATGTGCAGAAACAACTATCGGAGAGTTCTTTAATTTAGGATTACTTCCTGGAATTACACCAATAACATTCTTCATATTCATCACACCTTTGTTTGGTGGAATTTTCATGCTAAATTCTTGAAAATAGCTTTTTCCCATAGGCTTCAAACCATATTCCTTATATCTATCAGCGATATATTCAGCAACTTTATCGAGCTCAGGAGTACCCAAACCTCTACCTTTCATTTCTTCAGAAGCCATAAATTCAATATGCTTCATCATTCGCTTTTCTGAGAAAATTGGCTTAATCTCTGCCAAAGCTTTTCGTGGCTCAATTACTGAAGTTTTCTGAGCGCTTTCATCAAACAAATAAATCAATGGTGAATTTACTACAGGCCATTGACCTTTTGCAATATTCGTTGGCTCATTGCCTTCAAAAGCCAAATAGCTATACTTTCCATAATGTGGTAATTTACGCACCAAACCTGGAATAGCTTCTGTCTTTCCAGGAGTCATATAAACCATAATGCGATTCACGTCACCCGGGAAAAATGATGTGAGCATAAAACCATTATCCTTTGGGGATATCTCTTTATTTTCAATTTTCACTTGACCTAGAACAATGCTAGAATTATAGACACTAATTTGTTTTGCAAATTGCACTCGAAATTTATTTTCAAAACCAATTATCCAAGGTGTTTTATCCATTGGCAGCTCTATTATTTCATTATCCATAACAATCACATAATTATCAGAGGCATCGCCTGCAATCCATGCATCGGCATAAGCTTTATATAATTTTGCTGCTTCTTCTGTTACATCGGAAGGGAGAATTATCATATTATCTTTACTAGCCAGTGCTTTGGAAAAAGCTGGAGGAACCTCACGAGCATCCAAAGTACGAAACACATCATATTGTGCATCAACTACCAATTTAAGCGGTTTTCCATTAGCATCAATCTGGAAATTATGGTTTTTACTATTCAAATTAAATACTGTGGTTTGCAATCCCTTATCTGTTAATAATACTACTGGAACATCAATATTAAAAGCAGAGTCTTTTTGAATTTGTTCAAGGGAAAAATTCACTCTATACTTACCAGCATACATATCCATTTTCACATCTTTCAAAGCAATTTCAGGAGCTCCTTTACGCAATATCCATTGATCAAAGAATGATTTTAAATCAATCCCTGAGACTTCTTCCATTGCAATTCTTATATCATTATATGCTGCTTTTTTGTATTTATTATTTTTATAAAACAAGCTCATTCCTTTATTAAAATTCTCATCTCCTATTTTCATTCTAAGCATATGCCACATCATTAATGCTTTGCCATAACCAATTGCTTCGCTACGACCATCAAAACGGTTAATAAATTCACTAAGTGGAAAATCATTTTCAGGAGTAACAAAATTGGTGAACTTATGCAAAGTAGAACGGCGATAAGCAACAGCTAGTCCCCTTTGTTCTTTTATTAAATGGTCAGCTTCGTAGGCTGTAATTCCCTCGCACCAATTGCCTTTTGTAAAATCTACATAAACACTATTTCCCCACCAGTTGTGAAGAAGCTCATGAGGATATGATGAATGCAAAATAAATGGAAAGCGGATAATCTTATCACCTAAAAGAGTAAATGAAGGCATTCCGTAACCTGTTTGCCAGAAATTCTCAACCAAAGCGAATTTAGTATAAGGATACTCTCCAATCATGCTTTCATACATCTGCATATACTGCTCAGTAACTTCCAGATATTTATTAGCAATAGCCTCATCTGGAGTTCTTAAGAAAGCCATAGCCTCATGACCGCTATTCATAGTATATTCGTATTGGGTAAACTTTGCCGCTATTAAGTAAATCTCTTCTTGTGGGCGATCGCAATACCATATATCCTGATGTAATTTTTCTTCGGCCATAAAGGTTCGCTCACCAGTAGTAATAGAACTCCACTTGGCAGGCAAAGTAACGCTAAGCTTATAGGTCATCAATGCATTATCAACAGTTGGCATCCAATATGTTGAGCCAGCAAGATAAACTCCCTTTGGAGCAATTATTCCTGTTGTCTCTTTAAAACTCCGTTGGTATTCCTCACCTTTTTGAGATGGGTCATCATTTATAATTCCTTTATAAATAATGACAAATTCTTTTGATTTATCCTTAAACTTAATTGAATAATTCTTGATTGAAGTACCATGAGCATCTCTGTCCATGCCTACATCCATAGCTTTAGATTTTTCTTTAATCTGCTTTAGTTTTACATTATCTGAAACAGAAATTATTTCCAAATTTGAATTAAGGCTTATTCTAAAATCATCACTTACTGCATTAAGGGTAATACTATCTGTGACTTCAATTGTTGAAGCTTCAGGGTTTACATTTGTATAAATTCGATGGTGAATATGATTTGTTTTTTCTATTTCTTGTACTTCTTGCGAGCAAGCACTATAAAATATTGAAATAAAAACTGATAATATTGCAAAAACTCTCATAACTGATTATTAAAGATTAATAGGTGGCTAAATTACAAGAATTTGCTAAGCCTAATTTTAAATATTTCAGCAATATTTAATTTATTACCTTAAATCCGCAAGGGTTTTCGTTACGAAAAGTCTAAATGTCTATTAGTGTTGATGTAGCGCATCAAAAAGCAACGCAGACATAGCATTAGTTATGGTG
>JAOZKO010000143.1 GCA_029935325.1 Bacteroidales bacterium | reverse complement strand
TTAATTTTAATGGTTTAAAAAATATTTCTTTTCAATGGTTCGGTATAATTATCTGAACCATCTTTTTTTCTTCTTCTTCTCCTTCTCCTTCTTCTCTCGTTCGCTCTCTTTTTCTAGCCTCTTGCTTTCCGCTTCTTTAAGCTTTTTATACTTTTCCATATTCATAACTGAATGTCTTACTTTGAGAGTATAGAAAATCTGTATTCTTGCTTCGGTAAAATCGGCATTTATTACCAGGTCGAATTTATTATATGCTACTCTTTTATAATAGATTGTTTTGTTTTTATCGCTTCGCTTTATGATAAACCTAGTATCATCAATATCAGTGATATTAACATTTACTCTTGCTCTTTTGCCTGTTATGTAAATTTTATTTGCAATTTTTTTTCTTCTTTTGGCAGCTTGTACTTCTTCAATGCTGCTCCCCATATGAAATGCCGTATAATTGGAATACCTTTCAATAGGATATGCAGCTCCAAAACCATCAGCCATATTTTCCACTTCTAAATAAAGCCCCACATCATGATACATTTGCTTTTTTGTTTTAATAATTTCAAGAGCGGCTTTTCGTAATTCATTGTGAGCAGCTTGAATATCAGCTAAATTATAATCAACTTTTACAATATCATAAATCTCAGCATCAGCCATCAAGGCAATAATTTTGGATAATTGATTATGGTCATAAAATAAAATATGGATGTTTTTCTTCATTTGTAATCCAATAGGTATTTCATTGGCGGTATTGCTAAATTTCTTTTTTTCGAGTTCTAACGAATAAAGTGGAACAAAAGAAATGACATCAATATGGATATCCTCCTTATTAATACCGATTTGCAGCAAACCATCTTCCACCAATCTCAACCTAATGCTCATCATTGAGTCTGTTTCGGTAGGAGTAATACCATTTTGAGTTACACTAAAAATTGCAGTATAACTTGTGGCTTTTATATTGATCATTACATCTGCCTGCAATTCCACCTGATTGCTGTATATAGTATTGACCTTGGCTCCTTGATATGTTGTAAAAGGAAGGTTGTAAATAGAATTCCCTATTGATTGTGCGAAAATATTATTCGTAGTGAATAGAATAATTATTGCGAATACTAATCTTGTTTTCATTGTATTAATATTATGTGTTTATTATGTAAGACGGTCATTCTTGACCGTCTTTTTGAAATCATTCCTGACTATTTTATAGACGGTCAGGAATGACCGTCATACTTGTAAACTACCAGCTATAATTTTTACTTAAAGCCTGCTTTTTAATAGCGTTTACCATACTGCTTTCTAGACTTTCTTCGCTTGATTTTGATTTTTGTTTTGCAACATAAATATCACGTTGATTATTCAAAACTGAAATCTGCATTTTTAGATTTGCTCTCTGCTCTGTTTGCTTTTTTACATATGCTTCCAATTCAGCATCAGTCATAGTTTTCAATTCTGTGGGCAATGTACTTTTATCAACTTCTTTTAAATCCACTTTTTTATCAGCAACAGCATCCACCAAATCCCAGCTAGCTGTTTTATAGTATTTTGATGCTTTTATGCTATTTCTTTTTGTCATATTGCTTTTACTATAAGTAGTAGCATTTGCATCTTCAGTTTCTTGCTGTTGCTTTTTTGACCTTCCTTTAGTACCATAATATACATAGGTCTTATTCAACTCTAATCCCAATTCATTAATTTTATCGTCATAGGGAGATTCAATATATACTGTACGTCTATTTTGCTCTATTGACATATAATCTCCACCACCTATTATAGCACCACTTTTCCACTGTCCCTTAATTCCCACATCAAAGTTTCCGCAATGAATTGTATTTACAAAAATACCTTTCCCTCTTGCATTTCCGCAAGCAGCTTCATAACTAGTTGGTCCTTGTGTGAATGGCTCATTACCTGCTATAAAAATCATCTTCACATCTTTATCGGAACTGGACCACTCTAGATCTTTTACTGATTTCTGAATAGCAACACCACAAAACTCTGATCCGCCATTTGTTTTCATGGCAAAAAGAGCAGTGGATATATCATCTAGGTCAGTAATTAGCGGTGAAATTTGTCGTACCCATCCTTCACTTTGCGAAAAACGATCGTTACCATATTCGTAAAGCGCGATTTCTAATATTGGGTCTTCACCATTATAAGTTGCTTTAGTTAACTCACTTACTACCAACCAAAGCTGAGATTTTGCTTGCTCAATTAATCCTTCCATACTTCCGCTGGTGTCGAGGATAATAGCAATCTGTATTTTCCTAGTTTCCGGAGTTGCTGTGGTATCTTGTGCATTTAAATTTAGGTAAGAACTCAGCATTATTGCCATAATAAATACATACTTAATACTGAGATTTGCAGAACTTCTTAATTTTGACTTTTTCATAGTTTATAGTTTTAAAATTTGATGCTGCTAAATTACAGCCAAAGAGTAGTTAAGGAAATGATGAATGAGTGAACACAGTCTCTCAATGTATAAACTATGATTTTGGAATGGTTAAGTCGGCTTTTGAGTGTTTTAAAGTACTAAAAACTATAGTTTTTGGAATCCTTCTAATAAAATTATTGTAATTTTACATCCTGAATTAATAGTAATTATGTTAAGAAGAGTTATAATATTTGGTCTTATATTTATGGCAGTCAATGCAGTAGCATTTGGCCAGTCTAGAAGTAGTTTCTCTAAACCAAGAATGAAATCGGTATATACTGATCCCAGCAAAACAATTTATGGACTTTTAGATTCTTCAAATGTATATCTTAAGTCGGATAAGGATAAATCCTTCGATTTTCTAGAGCAAGCATATTTATTAAGTCTGAAATCAGAAAATGCTCATATACAATATTTGGTTTACCGAAAACTTGGTAACTTTTATGAATTCTATAATCAACACGATTTGGCAGCGCTAAATTATGAAAATAGCTTAAAGTTAAACAATCAGAAAAATAGAAAAACAAAAACCCAGAAGGATATTTTTATTTATGTATTGAAAGCCGGAGAACAGTACCGCTTAGCCAAGCAAGCCGAAAAAAGTCTTGAAATTTATAGGGTATATGGTAAATATGCATTTTATGAAAGGGATTTTATGCTATTAAGTATTGCAAATGGTGATGCATATTTTGATTTGGAAAAATATACATTAGCCATAGAGAATTATAGAAGCGCTGAGCAAAAGTCTTTAAAGCTAAATTTGAATGATCAAAACACGATTATAAAGTTAAAAATTGCCAAAGTACTTGCCATAACAAATAGTGATCAAACCTTGGTTGTATTGAATCAAGCAAATGTACAATCCAAAGCAAACTCTAATGTTTCGCTGCAAATTAAAACAGAAACTGAGATTGCTAATTATTATTCTCAAAACGATCTTCATGTTCAAGAAATAGCCTCAAGAAATATTATTATTAATAATTTGGACTCCAATAAAGTAGAATTGGAATCGCTGAATGTTAATGTTTCAAATTCATTGATGGAAGAGAAAATAAATATAGCTAAAACATATAATAAGCAGAACTTATATGACTCTGCTATTGTAGAGCTTTCATTAGTAAATATAGATTACTTTAATAATGATATTGATGAAGAAACTGAAGACAGAGCTACACTTGAGCTGAAGAAAGAAGCTGCAAAAACGCGCTCTGAAGCCTTTCTGAAATTGGGACAAGAAAAGGAAGCTTTAAGAGCTTATAAGCAATACGTATCTCTTATGGATCGGCTATATGAGAAAAAGGAAGTAGAGTTTCATAACTTTGGAGATTTGAATAAAAAGCTCTCAGATAACCAGTGGAGAATTGATTTTCTGGAAAAAGACAAGGCAATATATGATGCCGAATTATTGGTATTTGAGCAAGAGCATTTGCTATATGAGGAATCAATTAAATTTCAGAAGTGGTTTATTTTTGGTTTAGTTGCCATTGCTAGCCTTTTGGGTTTTGCACTATTAATGCTTAATAAACGAAATAAAATCCAGCAAAAGCATAACTTATATCTAGATTTGAAATCATTAAGGACACAGATGAATCCACATTTTATTTTTAATGCATTGAATTCTGTAAACAACTTTATTGCTAAAAATGATGAGCTAAATGCCAATAAATACTTAGTGCGATTTTCAAAACTAATGCGTAGTATCCTCGATAATTCTGATTCCGATTTTATACCATTATCAAAGGAGGTAGAATTGTTGGAGCTATACCTTCAGTTAGAAAATATGCGCTTTCCTGATAAGTTTAGCTTTAAGTTTGATGTGGATAAAGACCTTAGTATAGATGGTTTTCAAATTCCTCCAATGATTATTCAGCCCTATATCGAGAATGCAATATGGCATGGCTTGCGATATAAAGAAGAAGGTGGATTATTAAGTGTGAAAATGGAAAAGGAAGGTGAATTGCTGAAAGTTAGTGTTGAGGATAATGGAATTGGGAGGAAGAAATCTCAAGAATTGAAGACTAAAAATCAAAAGAGCCTTAAGTCAAGGGGGATAAAAAATACCCAAAAACGATTGGAGATATTGGCAAAAATATATAAGCAGGAAATTAGAATGCAAATTGGTGATGTGCTTGGTAATGGTGAAGGAACCTTGGTTGAGGTATGGATTCCTAATTTACAGACAGAAAAATAAACACCTAATAATGAATAGCAAACAGAATACAATAAGAGCAATAATAGTAGAGGATGAGCTTCCTGCAAGGGAAACTTTAGAAATGTATTTAGCAAAATACTGCCCAGAAGTAAGCATTGTTGCCACCGCAGCTGATGCTAATAAAGCTCTGGAAACTATTCGAACGGTGGAAGCTGATTTAGTATTTTTGGATGTTGAACTTCCCTATGGCAATGCTTTTGACCTTTTGGAGAAAGTAGGAGAAATTAATTTCGAAACTATTTTCATTACAGCATATGCTGATTATGCAATGAAAGCTTTGAACCATGATGCTACGCATTATATCCTAAAACCAATTGATATTGAAGAGCTAATTTTAGCAGTGGATAAGGTGAAATTTGTTTTAAACGAACAATGGAAAAATGAAAATAATAATCAAATACAAACGGTAAAAGATTACCATTCCTTGCAAAAGAAAAAGTTTGTTTTCCCAAATCTTAGCGGCTTCGAGCTAGTAGAAATTCATAAGATAGTAAAATGCAAGGCTGATGATAATTATACGGAATTTGTTTTCACTGATGGCAGCAAAAAACTTATTAGTAGAACATTAAAGAAAGTGGAAGAGCAATTAAAGGAATATGGTTTCTTACGTGTTCACAAATCACATCTTGTAAATCTTAATCATATTAGCTCCTACCAAAAGGGCAAAATAGGAACATTGCTTATGAGTGATGGTTCCGAAGTAAGTATTACCTCCTCCAAGAAATCTATTTTAATGGAATTATTGGGATAAAAAAACCATTCACCCGAAGATGAATGGTTCCAATGCTATTTTGATGACTTTACTTTATTGGTTTTTATTCTTTCACACATTCATATTCAATATTACTAGTGTCTTCAAACCAGAATTCATCATTTGTTAATCTAGTAATATCCCATTCTTCAGGGTCATCACCATCTATTACTACTTCAATTGATTCTTTATCATTTGTCCATTCCCACTCCCCAAGATAAACTTCACTATCCCCATCAAAAGAAATTACTAATGAGAAATCTCCATCTTTTTCAAATTCCATAACATATTTCCATCCACTTTCAGGAGATGCGTGATCTATTTTCGTCATATTCCATTCTCCAGTTAGTCTGGCTGTTTTTGTTCTAAGGCTAATAGAAGGACCTTCTTCATATTTTGAACAGCTACTAAATGTCAATAATAATAATACTGTTGCTACGCCCAGAATTGAAAATTTACTTTTTTTTGCATTCATGATTCTTTAGATTTAATGATTAAACAATTTTTAAATATATGAAGACGCAAATGTAGTTATTTTTTTAACAATACAAAAAAACCATTCACCCGAAGATGAATGGTTCTTATATTTTAATATAATATTTCTAAACTAGAAATACATTGATACTCCAACATTAATTCTAAATGATGAATATCCAGTAGAAGATCTCATTACGTCTCTTGCAACTGCCATATCTGGTGTGTTATTATAAGCACCATTATTTGAAGTAGCATCTAACGCATCAACAAAAGTAGTTTCTTTTTGATAAGTAGTCATTGCAGCCAACTGATCAGCTCCATTTACATTATATTGTGTAACTGTGGAAGTATTACCTTTAATATTTAATCCAATATACTCAAATTCACCGAAGAACATTAACGCATCGCTAATTTCAAACTCATATCCAATTGCTCCTGCAAAACCCATTGAAAAAGAACCTTTAAATTCTTGTATAGCTTCCTCAGTAACGGTGACTCCTCCACCCATATCTGTTACTTCTGTTTTCTCAACAATAGTTTTACCAGTAACTGGTAATACCATTCCAAAACGACCATAAAGTCCTAAATCAGTTTTATAAACCAAGGCAGGAATTAGTCTGAATTGACTAGATTGAGCAGTTGTTGAATTTGTATAGCCAGTCATATTTACATCAGCAGCTGTTATTGTAGCACCCATGAAATAATTCATTTGCATTTCAATTCCAATATTATCATTAAAAAAGAAGCCTACTTTAAGACCAGGAGTAAATCCTTGCCCCATAGAGCCCCAAATATTTTCTTGACTATTATCAGTCTGTGTAAAACCAATATCAGTTTTTTGAGCACCAAATCCATAGCCCAATTTTACGCCTGCATAGAATTGCGCAGAAAGTCCTGTTGCAATAAACATTGCAATAATCATCAATAAATTTTTCTTCATAAGTTTAATCTTTAATATTAATTTATAATTAGTATTGTTAACTCACAAATTTAAGCTATTATATAATTATCATTCAATCAAGCACATTAGAAATAGTTCACATTAAAATGTTTATAACTTAGAGGTGTTTTAGGGCTTGAAATTGCTTAGTCCGTAACATCTAAATGTGTTGATGTGTTGATGT
>JAOZKO010000142.1 GCA_029935325.1 Bacteroidales bacterium | reverse complement strand
GGAAGAAAAGAAGCTATCCAGAAGTTTTGGTGGCTTAGGTTTAGGATTATCAATTGCTAAGGAAAATGTAAAGCTTTTGGGTGGTAATATTTCTTTAGAATCGAAGAAGGGAAAAGGCTCAACATTTTTTATAACAATACCTTATAAGGCTGTAAATCCTAGAATAGAGAAAATCAGTAATTTTACAATCTTAATTGCTGAAGATGAAGAAGTAAACTATTTATATTTAGAAACTATAATTGATAATTTTGATCCAAACACAATTATTCTACATGCTAAACACGGCAAAGAGGCAGTAGAAATATGCAAACAGAATCAGGGAATAGACCTAGTTTTAATGGATTTGAAAATGCCAATAATGACAGGATTTAGGGCAACTAAACTAATAAAAGAGAATCGACCTAATTTACCAATTATTGCACAAACAGCATACTCAACAAAGGAGGAAATGGGAATAGCAAATTCAGCAGGTTGTGATGATTTTATTTCAAAACCAATTAATCAAGAGTCTTTAAAAGTACTATTAAATAAGTATTTGAAAGTAGAAAAATAGATAGTAATAGATTTGTTTTTGCCCGAAATAGACCTAATCATATATTAGCATGAAGAAGAAACCAACATATGAGGAATTAGATAAAAAGATTGATTCTCTTAATACAAAAGCAAGAGATGATACCATTGATAGACAAAATAAAATTGTTGATTCTATAAATGATGGTATTTATATTAATTCTCCGGATTATACAATAGAATATTTAAATAGTCCGATGATAAAATTGATTGGGGGAGACAAAACAGGAGAGAAGTGTTATAAGGCTATCTATGGGAAAGATGATATATGCGAATGGTGCGTTTTCGAACAGCAAAAAAAAGGCGAATCAATTGTTTATGAACTAAAACACCCTGTCTCAAATAAATATTTTAGCATAAAAAGCTTTCTTCTTGATAATGGTTCAAAGGTGTCGACTTATCATGATATAAATGAAATTAAGAAGAATGAAATAGAGATAAAAGTAAAAAATGAGGAATATGCTTCTTTAAATAAAGAGTATTTAGCAACCAATGAACAACTTCTTTGTAGCAAATCAAAAATAGAAGAAAGTGAGTTAATATTAAAGGAAAGAGTTAAAGAATTAAATGGTCTGCATTCATTGAGTTTGCTCAGGTATGAGTATGACAATATTGGTAGTATTTACCAAAAATTCATCAATACAATTCTTACTGAAAGCATGCAATTCCCCGATAAAGTATTTGCCAAGCTTGAGCATAATGGAAAGGTATATACAAATATCGAAGGCTATAATTTACCGGAAGGGCAAAAGCATTTATCTGCAAATATTATTATTAAAGGCCTTGAGGTTGGTAAATTGACTATTGGATATACGGAGGATTTACCATTTATTGATTATTTTGAACAAAGACTAATCGATTCCTATGCTCGAGAACTTTCGTTAATTATTGAAAAAAACGAGGCAGAGTATGAGCATCGGAGGTCTATTGATATATCTAATATATCTGAAAGTACTGCGAAATTAGGAAGTTGGCAATGGGATTTGAAAACTAGTTTTGTTAAATGGTCGGATAATATGTGTGCAATACATGGTATTAGCCCCGAAGAATTTGGAGATAATTTCGAAACAGCAGCTAAATTTATTCATCCCGATGATATGGATTTAGTATCAGAGAATATTAGGAAAATGCTGCAAGAAAAAAAGGAGCGTAATTTTTATTATAGAATTATTACTAAACTTAGAACTGAGAAATATGTATTTGGAACAAATAAACTATGCTTTGATGATGACAATAATATTATTGAGGTTATAGGATCTGTTCAGGATATTACTGAAGCAAGAAAGCGTGAATTACAACTGAAAGAGGCAATAAGTGCTGCTGAAGAAAATGAAATTAGTTTTCGGAAACTATTCGAAAAAAACCCTGTTTCCCTTTGGGAAGAAGACTTTACATCTGTTAGGAAACTGCTATTAGATAAAAAGTCAAAAGTCAAAAGCCTGGAGAAATATCTAGATAAAAACCCCGAATTTGTATTGAAATGTGCCTCTAGCATTGAAATTATAAGCGTAAATGAAGCAACATTAGATTTGCTTGGAGTGGAAGATAAAGAGGAGTTAATAAATAATATAGATGATACATTCAATGATAAATCCTATATAACCTTTAAAAAAGAGCTTCTTGCTATTGCTGATGGGTCAAAATCATTTAAGGGAGAGACAGAATTTATTAGGGCTGATGGAACGTTTATTACCGCAATAATTCAATTTGTTGCAATTGATGATTATTCAAAAGTTATTGTTTCTATTTCGGATATAACTTATAAGAAAAAGATTGAAGTTGAACTGCAAAAACAAAATGCCGAATTTTCGGTTTTAAATAGGGAGTATAGACTAACGAACGAACAACTTATACACACTAAGAATAAAGTTGAGGAAAGTGAATTGCGATTTAAAGCCTTGCATAATGCATCTTTTGGCGGAATAGCAATACACGATAAAGGAATAATATTAGATTGTAATCAAGGTCTTGCTGAAATTTCGGGTTTTAAAGTTGATGAGCTTATTGGAATGGATGGTTTATTGCTGATTGAAGAAAACTCTAGAGCGAAAGTAATGGAAAATATCTTAGCTAGTTATGAGCTTGCATATGAGTCTTTAGGTGTTCGCAAAAATGGAGAGGTTTATCCTTTAAGGTTGGAAGCAAGAGCAATACCTTATAAGGGAAAAACGGTTAGAGTTGTTGAGTTTAGAGATATAACTAATCAGAAGGAAGCCGAAAACGAATTATTGGAAGCTAAAGAAAGAGCTGAAGAAAGTGATAAACTAAAAACTGAGTTTATCAATAATATGTCCCACGAAATTCGTACCCCAATGAATGGAATATTGGGTTTTTCTAGCTTTTTGAATAACGATGAGCTATCAAGTGAAAAGCGGAAGCAATATGTGAAGGTTATTCAAAATAGTGGAAAACAATTAATGCGGATTATTGATGATATTTTGGAGATTTCTAAACTTGGTACCAAACAAGTGAAAGCAATTGATGAAGAGATTTGCTTGAATGATTTGCTATTGGAGCAGTTTTCTATATTTGATATTACAGCCAAAGAGAATAAAATACCTTTATATTTGAAAAAAGGGCTATCGGATGTGGAGAGTTTTATATTTACTGATAAAACAAAGCTGAATAAAATACTAAGCAATTTGCTTGAAAATGCCTTGAAGTTTACCAATGAAGGTTATATTGAGTTTGGTTATAAACTAAAAGAAGATTCGAAGCATCCACAATTGGAGATATTTGTTAAAGATACTGGTATTGGAATCCAATCGCAAAATCTAAAAACCATATTCAATCGTTTTTCGCAGGAGGAAAAAGAATTATCGAGAAGTGTTGGAGGCTTAGGTTTAGGCTTGTCAATTGCTAAAGAAAATGCTGAGCTTCTTGGTGGAAATATCACTTTAAAATCTAAAAAAGGGGAAGGTTCTACATTCTGCATTACCATACCTTATAGAGCTGTAAAACCAAAATCAAAGAAAGAGAGTAGTGATTTTGGCATTGAAGGAAAGCAAGATATATACACTGTTTTAATTGCAGAGGATGAAGAGATAAATTTTCTATATATTGAGACTTTGCTAGAGCATCTTGATGTAGATATAAAAATATTACACGCAAAACATGGCGAGGAGGCTATAGAAATATGTAAAGAAAACTCTAATATTGATCTAGTGCTGATGGATTTGAAAATGCCTATAATGACAGGTTTTAAGGCAACACGACTAATCAAGGTTTTTCGTCCACAATTGCCAATTATTGCCCAAACAGCATACTCCACACGCGAAGAAAGACATACAGCAATTTTGGCAGGTTGTGATGATTTTATCTCAAAACCTATTAGAGGAAAAGAATTAAGTGATGTTGTAACTAAGTATATGCTTGTTGAAAGTTAGGGGTTATTTAGAACTTCCTTTATTTCTGGCACTTGCATGAATTTAATGCTTCAATGCTTTAATGCTTTAATGCAGAAATAAGACAGAAAAATCAAATGTCATAATGACAAGTGGTTATCTGTATGAGATATTTAAGCATTAAAGCATTCTCGCATTAAAATACTAGTAGAATCTTATTTTTTAACAAATCTTTTCACCACTGCTTCGCCATTTACTTCAAAATAGCATAGGTATGTTCCCTTGCTTAAACTGCTCACATCTAATTTAATACTATTGCTTCCGTTCTCAATGTCATATTGCATAAGCTGCTGACCAGTAATGCTATAAATCAATACTTGTTTTACATCCAAGTTTTCCCATTGTAGGTTTAAGTTATTATCAACCACAGAAGGATATAAATTAATTTGCTCCTTTGTTGTTGAATTCTGCTTAATGCTAACACTGTTATTTTCAGTTATGGTTTGGCTTGTAAGATATATTACGTCTCCGCTGGTAGTCATATTTCCATCAGCAGCATTTAGCGCAGCATAAAAAGTAATATCGCCTGTCCCAACGCTAGGAGCAGTCCAATCAAACGACCAAGCTTTACTATCATTAGTTGGTGTAAGTCCGTTGCCGGTGTGGCAAACAGCATTATTAGAATTTACCAATTTTGTTTGTCCAGCATTAGTGATAATAAATGTTCCTACCTTATTATTTGAAGCATCTTCTGCTGTTATTTCAAAGCCAAAGCGTGCTACTCCAGTGTGAGTGCCAATAAGAGTAATGGTATATGTTTGCCCTGCAATATAACCACTTGCGGGTATGTCTGAACTAATCCATGAGGTGACTGTTTGAGCTGTTCCTGCATGACA
The DNA here is from genome assembly GCA_029935325.1 of Bacteroidales bacterium. GTDB lineage: Bacteria > Bacteroidota > Bacteroidia > Bacteroidales > UBA1556 > UBA6267. The sequence continues at coordinate 2,191 of JAOZKO010000142.1, read as the reverse complement.
TTGGGTGCAATTGCTTCCATCAGCAGTAGAACCTGTTTTTGCTCCTGGCGACCCTCCAGCATTTGTTAAGGCTGATACCATTCCTAATAAGATAATTGCTGATATACTAAGTACTGTAAGTATCTGTTTCATATGTTTAAATTGTTGAATTGTTGTTCCGATATCTATCGGATTGTTGAATTGAGACTTTATAAAAAGTGATTATTAAAAATAAAGCACAAATGTAAACTTAATTATTATGGGTGTTTGGTGATAATTGTTAGGGTTGAGAATGAGGTTAAGGTTGAGGAAACTTTCCTTTTCCTGTCCATCCTTTAGGTGCCGATAACTATCGGTAGAGGCAAAGACAGGGAAAGGGAAGTTTTTAGGTTGAGGCAGAGGTTAAGGCAGAGGTTAAGGTTGAGGTTAAGATTAAGGCAGAGGTTAAGGTTGAGGTTAAGATTAAGGCAGAGGTTGTATTATCTAAGGTATTAAAAAATATCCGTGTTAATCCGTTTAATCAGCGTCATCTGTGTTCAAATCCGCGTTCAAATCCTCCTCCAAAATAAACCGATCAATCTCCAGAGTCATCAAATCAAAAAATGGATTATAACGAATTCGCATAATATCTGCTGAAGGTACTAAAAGAACATTTCTTTCGCCATGAACTTGAAGGCTGCTCAAATACGATTTCTCACCATATAATTTATTGGAAGGAGAAATTGGTAATCCAATATGTGATAATGCGAAAAAGTTTTCGGGCCATTGGGAATCTTCATCACTATATAAATCAGAAGTATAACTGCCATTTTCTAAAGAGAAAATACTTGCCATATTACTCATTCTGCCCAAGCTATCAAGTTTATTTGCAATAATATGCGTTGCAAACACATCACTTTTATCAAGATTAATATCTTTAGGAAGTCTCTCTCCAATTTTAGGTTTCATAAATGATGATAAGTTCCTATTAACATCAACCAGAACAAGCAAATCATTTTCATCACCAATATTTTTATAGAAATCTACCAAGTCATTGACAATAACGGTAGCATCTACCCAAGATTCAAAAGCTATAAATGATGGGAGCTTATGTCTTAATTTGTTCTTATTTATTTTATCTGCAAGGTGCTTATTCTCTTCACATAAAAGGAATACTTGCCTGCCAGCATTTTTTGTAAACGACATATATTTTGCCGGGTCGTATTCGGGGAGAATATCTAGCCAAGCGAATTTCTGAAAATATCCTAACCAGCTTAAGCCTTTATGCCAAGAAGCAACTACTGCCATTTTATCGACTCCTGCTGCTGGTGAAAATAAAAATACCTTATTTGGCTTCACCAGGCTTTCATCCTCAGCAGACAGTAAACTATGGTGAATACAAAGCGATCCTCCTGTTGAAAAACCACCCATATGAACTTCAATACCCCCTCTTTGCTTAGCCAATTCACCTGCTTGCTTCATCGACCATTGCACAGCTTTATACCAATCTTGCCAGCTCACATCCAATAGCCCACTTGGTAATGTTCCATGCCCTGGCATTCTTAATCCAAAAACATAATACCCTTTGCTTTTGAAATATTCTCCTAAATCATGAATATGATAAGGCGAATCACTTAAACCATGAATAAGTACAATTACGGCCTTTGTGTTTGCCTCTCCTGGGTCCATTACAAAAGATGAATTATAATTATTATTTCCCACTAGCGAATAACTTTTGCCCTGTGGATTATACCTTTCAAAATCAGATAATTGGGTGGATTCTACTTTCTTAAAATTTTCTTTTATATATTCTTTATCCGCTTTTACAAATTCTTCAAAACTTGAAAACTCTTTATTTAACAGTAGTTCTGGACTAGGTTTTATGGTGTGCCATAGGCTCAATGTAGGGCCATTTCGAGAATCAAAAGCTCGGACTAAGTATATCCCTATTCCAATAATTAGAATTATTAAAACTGTTTTTAAAACATATTTGAAGAATTTCATATCTTGGATTTTATGTTAATCAATGGAAATTATTTATGGCTACAAAGGTATGAAATATATAGTCTTTGTAAGAAAACACTAAAAACTGGATTATTTTCGTTTTTAAAGCAATCATTTACAAATGGGGGCTACAGGATTTAGAGTGGTAAAGTATTTTGAAATATTATGATAATCTGTAACTAATCAGTATCATTTGTTTTACAATATAAATTATAAAATACTGCGTATA
>JAOZKO010000141.1 GCA_029935325.1 Bacteroidales bacterium | reverse complement strand
CGTGGATTGTACAGCTCGCGGAGGCTCAACAACTAAACCAGACTATTGGCCATAAACACAAATTATTTTTTGAATTATGCAATTGAAATTTAAATATGGATTTATAAAATATGGATTAAGCAAGCTTATAGGCTTTGCCTTGCTTATGATTTCGATTCTTGGAATTAATTCCTCAATTCTTGCTCAAAATAATAACGAATATTTAAGCAATAATAAAGACCAAGCTCTATATATGTTTTTAGATAGAAATATATATATTGTTGGTGAAAAAATACATATTAAATTATTTAGAGCTAAAGATAATTCAACAGAATATCAATTGCAATCATATATTTATTGCGATTTAATTGGGCAGGATGGTAATCTGGTGCAGTCCATTAAAGTCAAAATGCGTAATGGAACTAAAAACACTCAAATACTTATCCCTGACTATATAAAAAGTGGTAATTATATTATTAGAGCTTATAGCCGAGAAATGAGAAATCAGCCTTCAAACTTTTCTTTTTTAAGCATTAAAATTATTAACCCTTATAGCTCTGATTATCTTAAGCAAACGACTATAAATGCCAATAAACTATTCGCCGACTCTATTCCTAATAGCAAAGATTCAGCTGTAATAATTAAGTTGAACAAAGCAGAATATAGTGCGAGAGAATTAGTGAAACTGAGCCTTAATGTGGACACAAATAAACTTATTAAATCCTCAATAACAATTTCAGTGGCGCCAAAGAATAGCTTTATAAACACTAACTTGAGTGCTCGTAATAATAAACCTACCAATAGAAGTGAAGTGTATATTGAAGAAAAACAAGGTTTAATTATGAGCGGGTCGATTATTAATTTGAAAACAAATAAGCCTATACCTAATGAGCAAATTATATTTAGCATTTTAGGGACAAGGGATGTGCTTATTTGCAATAGTGATTCTTTGGGCCGATTTAGAATTAGTTTGCCAGATTTATATGGAAATCGTGAAGTATATATTTCTACAACATTAAAAGATGATAATGCTTTGATAATGATTGATAAAGATTTTGATATTAATACTAATTATGGCTTTGGTAGTCCTTTTAAATTAAGCAAAGAGGAACAGGACTTAGCACTTCAATTATCAAGAAATATTGCTGTGCAAAAATTATTTCAAAAGGAAGTAATCACTGAGGTAGATAGTAGTTTTCCAATTTCGTTCTATAATAATGCAGATGAAATAATTATAATAGATGATTATATTGAACTACCTAAAATGCATATGTATTTTACTGAATTACCAGGCAGTGTTCATCTGCGAAAAGAAGGCGAAAATTATATAATTAGGTTAGATGGAAAAGATGGAGTAGTTTTATTGCAGGAGCCATTGTTATTGATTGATTATGTTGCAATAAATGATTTCCAGAGCTTGCTACAAATAAGCCCTAAGTTAGTACAGAGAATTGAGATAGTTAGAAGTTACTATCAAAAGGGAGATGCAAGCTTTGGTGGAATACTCAACTTTATAACTTATAGAGGTGATTTTGGCGAAATGGAGTTTCCAAGCTCCTCCATAACTGTTAATTATAATTTTTTGAATAAAGAGCAAAATGTAGAAAAATTTGAACAAAATACGATATCCCCTGATGCTAGAAATACTTTGTTTTGGCTTCCTAAGCTGAGATTTACTAGTTCAGAAACTGATATATTATTTTACACATCAGATACTCCTAGCATATATACGGTAGTAGTTCAGGGGCTTAACAAAGACATGGAGAGGGTTTATTACTCCTATGATTTTAGGGTTGTTGATTAAACGGTTTATATAATCACTTTTTTTTGTATATTTGTCCCTTGTCACTTTTACTATATGGAGTCTAGTCTAAGAACAGGTGATTTTTATAAAAAGAGTTATTTTGAGGGAGATTTTTATTTTTTGAAATTCTGTGATCTTTGTATCAACGAATAGAAAAAAATGAAAATAACGCCAAAAGAAACTTTTTTGATTTTGTTTGTTTTTAGACTGGACTCTATATGAAGAGGTATTAATAAAATTGCTCACTTATACTCACGATATGGATAGTCGTAACTCTAAACAGAACTTGAAAAATTCAGGCAATAGTCCTGATAATTCTTTATTTGCTAATAATTCATTATATCATCAATTTTTTGAAAATAATGATGCAGTAATACTATTAATTAATCCTATTAATGGTGACATACTGTTTGCCAATTCCGCAGCAATAAAATTTTACGGATATAGCAAGGAGTCTTTTGCTCATATGAACATAAGCAAAATCAACACTTTATCCCAAAAGGAAATTAAAGTGAAGATGAAAGAAGCAAGCAAAAGCAAAAGTAATAGATTCTATTTTGTTCACCAGCTTGCCAATGGCGAATTAAGAGATGTTGAGATTAACCAAACAAAGCTTAAAATTGAGGATAAAGACATTTTTTCACTAATTATACAAGATATAACAGAGTTTAATATTGCTAATAAAGAACTTAAGGAGTCAAAGGATGAATTATCAAAAATTCAGCGATTAGCAAAAATGGGCAATTGGGAATTAGATTTAAATAAATTAGAACTTAAAATAAGTCCTGAATTGAACATTATATTGGGTAATGATGCTGTAGAATCTTATGTTGATATTATGGATTTTGCTGAACATTATGTTGTAAAAGAAGACCATCCAATTATTAAGAAAGTATTAGAGGCAGGAATAGAGAATAGAAAGAATAAGGAGTATAGTGAATATTTTAAGTATAGAATTAAAACAAAAAATGGAAAGATAAAGACAGTTGAGAACTATGCCTACTTTAAAGCCAATAATATAGCTTCAGGGGTTTTATACGATATTTCAAAACTATTGCAAGTTACCACTGATTTACGTTCTAGCCAGGAGCGAAATCAAATCTTTGTAGAAAATGCTACGGATGCTTTCTTTATCTCTGATTTGAAAGGAAAGATTGTAGATGTAAATAATGCAGCCTGCGATAACCTTGGATATTCCCGAAATGAACTATTAAATTTCACGGTTTTTGATATCGATAGAAGTTATTCTAAAGAAAAAGTTAATGAAATAATTAAAAGTATTAGCATTAATCAAACATTTGCAATAGAGAGCATTCATACTCGCAAGGATGGAAGTACCTTCCCTGTAGATTTAAAGGCAAAGCTATTTTTAATGAATGGCGTACCAATGATTATTTCTTTTCCGCGTGATATTACAGAGCTAAAAAAAGTAAATAAAGAGTTGAAAGCAAGTAAGATGGAATTGAAAGGTATTCTCAATTCCATGGAAGATTTAGTTTTTGTATTAGATAAGGATAACCGTTTTATATCCAGCTATGCTAAGAAATCAGAAATATATAAAAACAAAAATCAGTTTATAGGCAAAACGCATAAAGAAGTGATGCCTAAACATATGGATAAATTATTTGAACAGGCTTTGCCCATTGTAAAGAGAAATGAAACAGCAAGTTATGAGTATTCCTTGGATACTTCTGATGGTTTGAGTTGGTATTCGATTACTTTATCTCCACTCTTTTCTGAGAATAAATATAATGGACTGGTTGCTGTAGCTCATAATGTCACTGATCGTAAGTTATCAGACGAAGCTATTGTTCAAAGCGAGGAGAAGTATAAAAGCCTCTTCGATAATATGAAAAGCGGAGTAGCGGTATATGAAGCTATAAATAATGGCGAGGACTTTATTTTTAAAAGTTTTAATAAAGCTGGAGAAGAAATAGATAAAATAAAGAAAGAGGAATTAATAGGCACAAGCGTACTAGATAAGTTTCCTGGAGCAAAGGAAATGGGTATTATTGATTGTTTCAAAAGAGTATGGAAAACTGGCAAATCTGAAGATCATCCAATTTCCTTATATAAAGGAGATAAGGTTGCTTCCTGGCGCGATAATTATGTGTATAAATTAAAGACTGGTGAAATTGTAGCTGTTTATGAAGATGTAACCAAACGAAAGCAAGCAGAAAAAGAGCTAAAGAAACTAAGTACTGCCGTTGACCAAAGCGCAAATGTTATAGTAATTACCAATTTGGAGGGAGAGATTGAATATGTTAATCCTAAGTTTACAGAACTAACAGGTTATACTGAAGAAGAGGCGTTAGGTCAAAATCCAAAGATATTAAATGCTGAAACTCAGCCAAAAGAATACTATAAGGAAATGTGGGAAACTATTTCTGCAGGTAATATTTGGAAAGGAGAATTTCATAATAAGAAAAAATCTGGTGAGCTTTTCTGGGAGAATGTAACAATTACTCCGCTTAAAGATGAGGAAGGTAAAGTGATGAGCTACCTTGCGGTTAAAGAAAATATTACTGCAGAAAAATTAGCTCAGCAAGCATTAGTAGATAGTGAGGAGCGCTTTAAACTACTATCAGATATTAGCTTTGAAGGTATTCTTATTCATAAAAATGGTGTTGCTATTGATTTGAACACAGCACTAGTAAAAATGGCGGGCTATAATACTGCTGAAGAATTAATTGGGAAAAATCTTATTGAATTATTTATTAATAAAGAGTACCATAAAATTGTAGCAGAAAACATACAAAACAATATAGTATTGCCCTATGAAGTAGAGTGCACAAAGAAAAATGGCTATTCAACCTTTGCAGAATTAGAATCTCGTGAAATTACACTAGATAAAGGAGAGCTTGTGCGTGTAACTGCTATTAGAGATATTACTCATAAAAAAATAGCAGAAAAAGCTCTTCAGGAGAGCGAAGAAAAGTTTAGGCTATTATCAGATTTAACTTTTGAGGGTATTCTTCTTCATACTGATGGAGTTGCTCATGAGATGAATTTATCTTTTACAAAAATGTTTGGTTATAAGCAAGATGAGCTTATTGGTAAAAATGTAATTGATTTACTAATTCGTAAGGAAGACCGTCAAAAGGTATATAAGTTATCTGCAAGAAAACATACTAAGGCTTATGAAGTAATAGGAGTGAAGAAGAATGGGAAAGAGTTTCCTATTGAAATAGAGGCAGAGGCGATTAATAAAGATGATGTAAAGAATTCAGAAAGAGTTGTTGCTGTTAGAGATATTACCCAAAGGAAAAAAGCTGAAGCTAAGCTGAAAGAAAGTGAAGCCAAGTATAGGTTTTTAGCAGACAATACCTTAGATACATTATGGACTTTAGGCTTAGACCTAAAATTAAGCTATGTAAATGATGCCGTTTATCATCTTTTGGGTTATAGACCTAAGGAAATATTGAGTCTTGAAGTAAAAGAATTTAATACTTCAGATAGTCTAAAGAAAATAGCAACTATTATTGAAAGAATAGTGAAAGAAGCTAAGAAAGGTGATATTGAAAAATATAGACTAGAACTTAAGCAAATCAGGAAGGATGGAGAAATTATTGATGTTGAATTATCTGTAAATCCAATATTTGATAAAAATGGTCAGATTGTTAGTTTCCAAGGTAGATCGGTAGATATTACAAATCGTATATTATTACAGCAAGAGCTTATAAGGGCCAAAGAGGCTGCTGAAATAAACGAAGAGCGATTCAGGGCAATTTCAGAGCAAGCATCCGAAGGTATTACTGTAACTGATTATCAAGGGAATTATCAATTTACAAATAAAGCATTTTGTGAAATGCTTGGTTATTCACAAGATGAGCTATTGAAAATGACAGCACTGGATATGCTGGAAGACCCATCAAGTGTTGACTTTGATAATAAGGTGTTTGGATTAGCAAAGGAGTATAATCTTAGAAAGAAAAATGGTAAAATATTCCCAATTGAAATTACTGTAAAACCAATAATTGTTGGTGATGATAAATTACTCTTGGGCATGGTGACAGATATTAGTGCAAGAAAACATAATGAAAAGGAACTAATATTAGCAAAGGAAAAAGCTGAAGAAAGTGATCGCTTAAAATCAGCATTTCTGGCCAATATGAGCCATGAAATACGAACTCCAATGAATGGAATATTGGGTTTTTCTAGCTTGCTAAAAGATAAAGGTTTAAGTGAAATTAAACAGCAGGATTATATTCAAGTAATCGAGAAAAGTGGTAAACGCCTTTTGTATATTATTAATAATTTAATTGATATATCGAAAATAGAAGCAGGGCAGATGAGCGTTTTTAATGCAGAATGTGATATACATACTGAGCTTGAAGAAATATATGATTTCTTTAAGCCCGAGGTGGAACAAAAAGGAATGAAATTGTCCTATATTAAAAATGCTTACCAACAAAAGATGGTTGTTAATACAGATAGCGATAAACTAAATGCAATATTTACAAACCTAATTAAGAACTCAATTAAATATTCCCATATAGGAAGTATAGAATTTGGTTATAGGATTAAAGGTTTTCAGCTAGAATTCTTTGTTAAAGACACAGGAATAGGAATACCATTTGATAGGCAACAGGCAGTATTTCAAAGATTTGTTCAGGCAGATATTGAGGACTTAGAGGTGTATGAAGGAGCAGGTTTAGGTTTGTCAATTACCAAAGCTTATGTGGAAATGCTAGGAGGAAAAATATGGCTAAAGTCTGAGCCTAATATTGGTACTACGGTTTATTTCACAATACCTATTCAGGAAGAATTAGAGAAGGAAGAAGATGTGCAGATTATTAATTCAGAAGCAGAAGAAAGCATTGAGCTTGCTGATAAATTTAAAATATTAATTGCTGATGATGATGAATCAGCCTTCGCTTATTTAAATATAATAGTTGAGGATTTCAGCAAGGAGATTTTACATGCTAAAAACGGTCAAGAAGCAATTGATATTTGTAGAGCAAATCCCGACATTGACTTAATACTAATGGATATAAAAATGCCAATAGTTAGTGGAGAAAAGGCTACCAAGGAAATACGTAAGTTTAATAAGGATGTGATTATAATTGCGCAAACAGCTAATGCACTTTCTGAGGATAGAATTAAAGCAATGGAAGCAGGTTGCGATGAGTATATTTCAAAACCTATTGAAAAAGACCAAATTAAAACTTTAATAAAGAGTTTGCTCAATTAACTTATTAGGCACTAAAAAGACGAAGCCCACACTACACAGGCTTCGTCAAACTAAACAA
>JAOZKO010000140.1 GCA_029935325.1 Bacteroidales bacterium | reverse complement strand
ACAATCGTGCGGGAGCGTAAAGCAAGCCCAATCATTAGCAGGAAAAAACTAATTCACAATTCATACCAATTAAGAATCTAAATATCCGATAAATAAATCCGATAGCTATTGGATGGAAGAAATTATTGAAATCTGTGTTAATCAGTTTAATCTGTCTTATCTGTGTTCCATGTTGTTGTTTTAATTGAAAAGTAAATTACTCTGATTAGTTGCAAATTACATTCGTGCATTGTTTCTTTTTAATAAGTATGAGTTTACCCTAATTGAAATCTGAGTTAATCAGTTTAATCTGCCTTATCTGTGTTCCATTTTTCAACAGATAATCCTACAACAAACACTACTGCGCCAAAGTAAACCTTAAACTAATACCTGCTTTAATATTGGAACTTGGGTATTGAGATGAAACAAATGGATTATTTACTACTTGGTCGTAAAAGGCTCTGAATGTTAGGCTTCTGCTAAACTGATAATCAGCAGAGAAGTTAATAGACATAATACTTTGTCCTTGGCTAATTTGATCAATATCTTCAATAAGCTTTCGTAGAATTGTTTTGTTTTTACGAATGGAGAAATCAAGTTTTAAGTTTATATCACTTTTAAAAGTTCGTTTTGCTCCACCCAAATTAAGGCTTAGTGGTACCTGCTTAAAGCGATAACCTGTACCAATAATTATTTCCTCCGACTTGATTTCAGTAATCTGGTTGTTTGAAAAACTCATGGCAATATTTCTACTTTTCCGTAGAGCAACCTTTACTATCAAACTATTTTCCAAAGTCATATCAACATTAATCAATGGACTAAACTGCTCGTTGATACTAATCATATTCATATCATATTTTGGAATATAATTATCACCCAACTGATCTCGAACCCAAGTATATCCATCCTGCCCCTCTTTATATAGCACATTAGAAGTATATCCTCCTACGGTATAAGTAGATGTATATGCATGACTAAGAGTAATGGTTTTAAACCATTGGCCAATAAAGTCAACTTTGGTAAGTCCATTATACGAAATACGCCAGTTGGGCTTAGGTATTGAAGGAAATGGTGTAAGCGCAATACTTCCTGGGCTTTGACCGCTATAAGCTGCCAAAAACGAATACATCATTACCTCTTTATTAGTACGAGTATATCCATCGGGGTATATCTCTCCATTTAAAGTATCTTGAACATAGCCACCATTCCAATAGGGATTCTCGCTGGCAAGTCGTTCTGCAATAGGCAGTAAGAAACTCTTAAAATTCTCGAAAACATCATTAGTATAGCTCGTAGGGTCATCCTTTACAAATGCCGTTTGCCAAGTATTATATGATATGGAAAATGCTCCCGTTTGTGTAGGTGTATATGACGCATAGGTTTTGCCAATAGTATCGTAGCGCCAATACTCTTGTTGCATATTTGAGAAAGTACGCAAGAAAGTAACTTCCACTTTAAAGGCATTAACGGGTTCTATGGAAATCCGACCATTTATATTGGAATTATGTTTCCGTATGGTAGGGTTATTAAGCTGCTGACTTTGTGATATCCAGTTATTTTCTGCCGCTCTTTCAGCGATATTTATTTGCGATCCAAAAACAAAATCCCAACCTGGAGCTCCGCTATTCCAATCCATACCCAATGGACCAGGACTTTGGTTAAAGCCAGGCATTAATGTACCATTAGATTCGGTATATGAAAAGCTCACATTCCTTACCATCATCATTACTCGCAAACTAGCATCAAGAATAATTTTTCCCCAATTCTTTTTTACCTTAGTAGAATCGTTTTCATCTTCTATCGGAAGATTAAGTTGACCCATTCTACGGTTATTCATATTCCTACCTCTACTCTTTTGATTGATTTTTTTCAGATACTTAACATTATTGTATAATGTCACCATATTACCAGTGGCATTAATTTGAATCTTATTAGAATTTTCGATAGTATGTCCTAAAAACGGTGTTGCCAAAGGGGCAGCTGTCCAGCGATAATTTCCACCATATCGAGTTGTTAGATTAACCCAATTAAGATACGGGATTTTATTAATTGGCACAGCATAATTAATATTATAGATTTGATTAAAATTTGTTGTTCTACCAAAGTCTGCAACACTTTGCCAAACAGAATCTTGATATCCACCCCAAGACGGGTCACCTCTATCAACAAGGCCGGCAGGCTCATCGATTCGCGCTTGTACTATAGCTCTATAGTCCATCTTAAGAGATCTACTAAAGTCATAACGCAAATCATAATTTCGATTCCAACTAAAGGTTTTCACATAGGTTGGGTTTATAATAATAATAGAGCGTGTCTTTTTACGCATTAGACTTTCATTATACAATCTGCTAATATCGCTCCTAAAGCCCAGTTGTTTTGGCAATAAATTGAAATTAAAATCTCGAATTAGGGCAAAACTTTTATGTTTTCTGAAAAACTTTACTTTTGAAAACGGCTTATAATTTTTAGGGCTCTTTGAAAAATTATAACCAATTGCACCTTTATAGGTTTTCTTATCATCATATTCTATATCTATATTTCGATGATATTGTTGGGAATATTGATAGGTGAAATCGAAGTTTTCTATATCGTAAATACGCGGCTTTTTATCTGTGCCTGTACGCATCTTTTTCACATTCATTAAATTAAAACTAGTTCTTTTGGTATAATCGGTAGAAATAGCTTTTACCGAATCTCTAGACTCCTTTGATTTAAAGGTTGATAAATCATCCTTATACTTTATATCAGGATTTACAGGATTATACTCTGGATCCTTAAATTGTTCGCTGATATCGTAATGCATTGGAATACGAATTCCTGAAGCTTCGGAGAAGAATCTTCCTAATTCTAAATTAGTAGCAAAATCATAACCATAAATATTTTCTTGTTGGCGTTCGTTAACTTTTTGCTCAATGGTACCAAAGCCTGCGGTACTAATATTACCGGCCAATACAACATTACCTAAATCTGCCAAATCTGCTGAAATTACACTATTTGCCGCCCAACCTCCTTGCTCGTCGAAGTCGGTAACTCTAAGCTCGTTTGCCCATACTTCTACGCATTTTTCCAAACCATCATCTTCAAGGCTTCCCGGTATGGATTTGGGATTACGAATACCCATCATAATAGTTTTTACAGAGCTCAGGGTTGGTGTTCCCACAACGGTAATTTTATTTTCACCATCCATATGAATAAATGGAGTCATTAGGTTTACATTACCATTGGGGTTTTCTCGCATTATTATATTTCTGGCTTGCTTTGCTGTTAGAAATTTCTGTAATTCCAAGGCAATTTCGTTGGCCAATGGCCATATTTCGGCAGTATCTTTAGTGTACCACGGTGTTAGGTAAAGTGGTATTTCGTATTCGTAATAATTTTGCGTAAAATCTGTACCTAATCGAATAAAGAAGCGTAAATCTCCATCATCAATTGGCTTATCTTGGTATGCTTGCTCAGCATGAACAAACATTCTTAATTTCTTATATCTACGGAAATCAAATTCTGTGGTTTTATATACAGCCCTAGCATCTCCATCTTGCAGGTTACAAACTTTAAGCACAAGACTTTGCTCGTTTAGTTGCTGATAATTGGTTGATGCATAATTAATTTCACGGATAATACCAGCAGGTAATGCATATGGTATTGGCTGGCGCTTACCGTTTTCTTCAATATTTACCCTTGTAACATCAAAGCTAGTATTCCCTGAACCATTAGTCGGAACATAATCACCAGGTGCTAATAATTCATCACCATATTTTCTCCATTCGTTACGAATCAACTCTAATGTGGCAAAGCGTAAAACTGCCATTTCAGAGAAATTTTTCATATACATTCGCATAAAACGAATAGAGGTAAAATCTTGTATTTGACCAACTACTTTATCGGGGTCGCTAATCGGGATGCGAAATTGATACCATTTTACAGTGGTAGCTGTTCCATTTTTTAAATTTACAGGAGCGTCATAAATATCTGTAATATAATTCTCGCCCTGAACCATTTTATTAGGATATAATTGAACTCGATATTGATAATAGCGCTCTTCTTCACTTAAAGTATTATCTTGATTTATATCCTCTACATCAGGCAGTGTTGTGGCGGTTGTTGGATAGGATTCAGGACTTTGAGCAGAGGTTGGTGAGTTACCGTCCACACCATTATATTGCTTATATCTATCAAGGATACTCGTTTGAGCATTATCAAAATCTGTTCCTCTAAAGTAGTGGTAATTATCGTTTGAAGGGTCAATGTTTGCATTGATATACGCTTGGGATCCGGCGCCATATAATGCTACAATTCGATCCATATAAGATGTTCTATAAAAATCCTGCTCATCAACAGTTCGCAAACCATCATATCCCACATCCTGATATTCTCTGGAATCTGGATTATTATCAAAGGAGTTTGTTAAGGCTTGAAGTGTTGGAACAATTCCCCAAATTGTAGTATCAATATTTGTTAATGTAGAAGATATTGGAAGTCCATTTTCAAAGGCTTTTCTACCATCTTTTAATATATCTTCAGAAACATCGCCAAGGTTAAAAAACAAATCTCCTCCTCCTTGCAATGGCTGCTGTGGTCCTCCTTCGTCGGGGTCGATAAAAGGATCCATTAGCCAGAACTCAATATACTCGATATTTGTAGCAGTAAAATCAGTGCTTTCTATTTGGCGCATTATTCCTCCCCATCTTGTATCTGGGTCGATAAGGCTACCATCAGCATTAATACCTGAAGATACTCCTCCGCCTTCAACATCAAAATTATAAGGACCACGGTCAGTTGGATAAAATGCTAAGTTTAAAACTGGCAAATTGGTAGGAACATTACCATTTGATTCTTTATTTGGAAATATTTCCTTTTCAAAAATTTCTCTCACATGGTGATTCGACTGTTGGTCTAAATCATTTTTAATATGATCGGGGGTGACATTATTGTTTCTAACAAATAGTGGATCAATTACATACCACGATAAGCGTGCTCTATTATATCCTATTTGCAAGGAATTATTAAGACCTGTTTCGGGAAACATATCTGCTGATAGCTGCCCTTGGGGAGTACTTGCCAATTTCCACCTTCCAACATTCATAAGATCAATTCCCGAGGAACTTCCTTCAAAATCGTCAATATATGATACACCAACTTTTCCTAATGCCCGCGGATGACCAGGAATCATATGAGCAAATTCACCAGTAATATTAATTGTTGATGGTGCTTTTGTATCAATAAATGGTAGCTTATCCACCATTTTTGTCAACCATCTTGAATCCTTATTATAACTTCCATCAAAGCCCCAAATGGTATTAGATATAGGCTCATCACCAGTATTTACTTTTTGTGTTAACGGTCTTTCGGTAAGATTAATAACTGTTGCGCCAAGTTTCAATTCTGGACTAAAATCATAATCTACATGTGCCCCTAAAAGGGTTTTGGATTGTATAGCAAACATTGAATTACTCTCCAGAGAAATATTAATTGGTGTTCCTGAATTAAGTATTCCTTCGTTTATAATTTTTACTCTTCCCAAGGTATAATCAACAGTATAATCAACATTTTCGCGAAGAGGCACGCCCCCCGCCGTTACTTTCACCGAACCTTGGGGAATATTCATTGCCATTAGCGATATTTCAGAACCCGAGCCAGATTTATACCTTCCCTCAATAGCAAAACGGTTTTTATCGGGATACTGCCGCGCCAAGTGTTTGGTAAGAGTATAAAGAGAGTCGTAGGCGTATTTCCGTGCTACATCAGAGTCCGGATTTGCAGGATCAATAGCTTTTCTTAAGTCCTCGCCAAAGGGCTCTAGAACAGGGAAAAATATTCTACCGTTGCGGGTTTCAACAGTTCCTCCATTGGTAGCTGCTCCATCAATAAAGTCAAATACTCCATCCGAAACTGGATCTAATTGAGTATTAAGATTATCCAATCCCATTGCTGATATTAAAGGCATACCACTAATTGCACCCTCGGTGATAAATCCAGTAGGAACACCAAACTCTGGATTTT
Source organism: Bacteroidales bacterium (assembly GCA_029935325.1). Lineage (GTDB taxonomy): Bacteria > Bacteroidota > Bacteroidia > Bacteroidales > UBA1556 > UBA6267. Next base: position 1,071 of record JAOZKO010000140.1, on the reverse strand, counting down.
CGTAAACTACGTTTAAGCGAAAATCTTCAGCAGTTATTTGATATGCATTTAGGGAGTAAACGTTTTTCATCATCAAGTCCCAAGTAGGAACCTTAGTATTTACATTGGTAGATTTTAAAAGCTTAACCAATAAATTCATAGGAGCAACAATTCCGTCATCAGAAAATTCTCCTACTTGATAAACAGAGTCGTCACCTACCAAAGTATATTGATATGAGACTGCTAGCACCTGATCTGAATTTAATCGAGTATTAATGGAAACAAAACCTAGTTTTCGGTTAATCGTATATTCTGTTGTGGCCAATCTACGTGCATTTTCTACCTTTTCGAAATCGCGCCCAGCAACTAAAGTATAAGGAGGTCCACTAAGGTAATTACTCACATTATTGATATTACGAACCGAGCCGGGACTATTCATAAGGCCTGCATATAAGTCGTTGGCATCGTTATATGGCAGATTGCCAATATTTCCCATATTAGGAATAATTACGTCATCACGGAAAGGATCGCTTTCGCCTAAATCCATTAAAGCAACCACATTTCTATTTTCATTAACTGGAGCGCCAATGGTAGTAACCCATACTTCAATTTTGGTAATGTTGATTCCTGAGTTTATAGCAGGAAGGTTTTGCAGGGCTTCATTATAGTGGTTGCGAAAATATTGCGATAGAAAGAAGTGTTTGTTTTCCTCGTAATCATCCGCTTTGACGTAAAATTCTTGTATTTGAGCACCACCAGAAACGGTGATGTTTTTTGATTCGCTTCGCTGTTGCGAAAACACAGTGGTAACGCTTGTTTTCCCGAATTGCCATTTGGTTTTAATACCAAATAAAGACTGGCTTCCTTGTATTAATGAAGTATTTAGAGGGAAGGTAACATCTCCTGCCTCTACTAATTGCAATATCTCATCTTCATCACCCTGATATGCCAATTTCATTTTATTATCAAATTCGAAATTAGCCTCAGTATTATAATTTATTCCAAAGTCGATTTTATCACCAACCTTGGCTCTTACATTCATTTGTATTTTCTCTTGAAAATCGAAATTTGTAACTCTCTGTTGCTTAACAT
>JAOZKO010000139.1 GCA_029935325.1 Bacteroidales bacterium | reverse complement strand
AATTCTTCATTTGTATTAGTATATTTAATTTTATCGCTAAGGAAAGTAATTGCTTCAACAGGATTCATATCTGCCAAGTGATTACGTAGAACCCATAGTCTTTGTAATGAATCTTTATCAAGCAATAAGTCATCTCTACGAGTAGAAGAGGAAACAATATCAATAGCTGGAAAAATACGTTTATTAGATATTTTTCTATCCAATTGTAATTCCATATTACCAGTACCTTTAAACTCTTCAAAAATTACTTCATCCATTTTCGAACCAGTTTCAGTAAGCGCCGTAGCTATAATAGTTAATGATCCACCATCTTCAATCTGACGTGCAGCACCGAAGAATCTTTTAGGCTTTTGTAGAGCTGTTGCTTCAACACCACCTGACAATACTTTACCAGATGCAGGAGCAACTGTATTATATGCTCTAGCAAGTCTTGTAATAGAGTCTAAAAGGATAACAACATCATGTCCACTTTCAGTTAATCTCTTTGCTTTCTCAAGAACTAAATTAGCAATCTTTACGTGTCTATCTGCTGGCTCGTCAAAAGTAGATGCAATAACCTCTGCATTTACACTACGTTGCATATCTGTTACCTCCTCAGGACGTTCGTCAATTAGTAGAATAATTAGATATACTTCAGGGTGATTAGATGCAATAGCATTTGCAATTTCTTTAAGCAATACCGTTTTACCAGTTTTTGGCTGTGCTACAATTAATCCCCTTTGTCCTTTACCAATAGGTGCAAACAAATCAATTAATCGAGTTGAAATACTCTCGTTAGCATGTCCTGTAAGATTAAATTTCCTTTGTGGAAATAGTGGTGTTAAGAAATCAAATGGAATTCTGTCGCGAATATCCTCGATGCTTTTACCGTTAATTTTCTCTATTTTGATTAAAGGAAAATACTTCTCATCTTCTTTTGGAGGACGAATGGTGCCTTTAATAGTATCACCAGTTTTTAATCCAAAAAGTTTAATCTGTGATTGTGATACATAAATATCATCAGGTGAATTTAAGTAATTATAATCTGAAGATCTTAGAAAACCATAACCATCAGGCATGATTTCTAGCACGCCATGACTAGAACTAATTCCTTCATACTCATTCAAGAAAGAGTTTTCTTGCTTTCGTGGTGTAGGCTTTTCAGCAGGCCTTGGTGTAGGCTTAGTTGTAGGCCTTGGAGTTGGTCTTTCTGCAGAACGAGGGTTAGGTCTTTCTGCTGGACGAGGATTAGGTTTTTCTGAAGGACTTATAGGTCTATCAGCAGCACTAGTAGGTCTAGGATTTGGTTTTCTTTCGTCAACTCTTCCATATCCACTAGGGGCTGAGCTGTCATCTTTTTCTTGACTAGGCTTTATATCTTTTACCACAGCAGGAGTTGGTTTAACTACTTCTTGGTGCTTACTATCACTGCTAGATTCGTCTTTTGACTTAGGCTTTGCTTCTTCAAAAAGTTTCTCTTGCTTGTTTTTAGTCGGAGCTTCTTCAATAGTAGGTTTAGCAACAGCTTCTTTTTTAATACCTTCATCACCTTTGTTTGATGTGTATTGGAGCGCTGGTTGTACTCTACGTCTTTTTCTTCTACTATTCTCTTTTTTTTCTTGATCTCTTTGCTCTGCGGTTGGATTTGCAGCTTGATGATCTAAAATTTTGAAAATAAGCTCTTCTTTACGAACGTTTGTAATTCGTTTAAGGTTAAGCTTTATGGCAATTTCCTTAAGCTCGGGAAGCTTCATGCCTTTCAATTCTTCTAATTCGTACATTTATTAATGAATTTCGTTAAAAATAAATTTCTATTTGGAAATATAAAAAGTGAGACTACACCTTTTATTGTATCTTCATCGATACCTTAGTTAAATATTAATATAATTTTGTATGTATTTATCGTTATGAATTATAAGCTGCAAATATATACTTATTTTTATTCCTAGCAATAAATATTGATATTTTTTTTATTTTTTTCGCATATCCTATTTTTATTATCAAAGTTATGCTAAAATATTTATATTTGTATATCAAAAGTAATCCATACGTTTTTGAATAAAATTACAGTACACTATTGATTATGAGGAGAATACTATTAATATTTACTTTTTTATTGTTTGTTTTTGCACTTAAAGCGCAATACAATTACAATAAATACAACTATTATAGTCTTGGGATAAGTATGGGGCCTGATTTTTATATGTACAATTTTGATGAAAGTAAAAAGGTAACATATAGCCCACAAACTAACTTTTCAATTGGCGCTCATGGTGCATTTTACGTAAGTTGGGTGCTTGAAGTTCATGCGAGTATTAATTATTCTTCAAGGAATTTGACTCTTTTATGGGACTTCCCAGCATCTCCAGATGCATTAGCAGAGTCGTATTATAAGATGAATTATATTAATATTCCAATTGAAGCTAGGATAAATGCTCTGTATTTTAATTGGCTTAAGCTGAATTTTGGTATTGGATTGATGCCTGATTTTAGATTTCGACCAAAGGAATACTTGACTTATCAAGATGGATCTACCTCAGAGTCGCTTAAGTTTTGGAATACAAAGAGCTTTAGATCTGTACTTATTGCAGTTCCATTAAGTATGAATTTTAAGTTTTACTTAGGTCGTCATTATACTTTAGAGTTTTCAGGATCATACTATATGTATTTGAACAAAATGCATAAAGAGTATCTTAGTCAGCCGGGTCAGGCAGTTGCTACTAGAGTTGGATTGTTTTATGAGTGGTAATAATTATTAAATTTATTCACCAAATTTCTCCTTACATCTATTCAATAATACTCCGTTAATGTTTTATATAAATCACACAGCCAGGCGATTACGATTTTATGCAATAATGTATAATAATCATAAAATCAACCATTTGCGCCTTGGCGTCTTTGCGAGAAACAAAAACTCAACGAAGTATTAATTTAAGGCTGCAAAGATAAAAAAATATCTTTATTTAGAATCATTCTAAAAAAGATTAACATTTTTTAATTTACTAACTCAAAGTAGTAAAATCTCCCATACTAACACTTCGTGTATTTCCCTTATAATGAACATAGTTGCCAATCATTGACTCATTCAAAGCAGCGCCATCGATATTACAATTTGTTTGAATAATACTGTTTTTAATAATCGAATTATTCACAATTGTTCCAGCTCCAATAGAAACATGGGGGCCAATTATTGAATTTGTGATGGTAACATTATCTCCAATAAAGCAAGGCTCAATAATAAGTGAATTGGTAGTTTTAACACTTTCCGAGATTAATTTTTCAATGCCATTGAGTTCCAGAATTCTGTTATTAGTATATACAGTGGCATCTTTATTACCACAATCCAACCATTCGTTTACCTGTCCGCTATAAAACTTCAGTCCTTTGAGTTTCATATTTTCCAGAGCATCTGTAAGTTGATATTCTCCGCCTTTTACAACATTATTATCCATCAGATATTGTAATTCACGCTGAAGATTTTCACCATCTTTAAAATAGTAAATGCCGATTATAGCTTCATCGGAAACAAATTCTTTTGGCTTTTCTATAAAATCAGTAATTATTCCTTCACTATTTTTCTTCACCACTCCAAATGCTGATGGATCCTCAACTTTATGAGTCCAAATAATACCATCTTTTTCCAAGTCTAATTGAAAATTAGCATCAAAAAGAGTATCAGCAAATGCGACTATTACATTTCCTTTTAGTGCATCGGCAGCACAATTTATAGCATGGGCAGTTCCTAAAGCTTCTGTTTGGTAGTAAATACTTCCCTTTGCTCCTAGGTCTTCTGCAATTTTGAGTAATTCATCTTCTACTTCCTTACCGAAATCACCAATAATATATGCTATTTCATCCACCTGATGTGCAGCAACATTCACAATGCCTTCTGCAAGACGCTGTACAATTGGTTTACCAGCAATTCGAATTAATGGTTTTGGAATTGTTAAAGTATGAGGACGCATTCGCTTACCCATACCTGCCATTGGTATTATTATATTCATAGTTTTCGTTGTTTGTATTATGTATTATTGTTATGTGTTCTTTCTAAGGCAAAAGTAAAAAGCAGGCAAAGCCTTACAATTTACTCACACTCAACTTTTCAACCTCTCAACTTCTCTACCTCAACAGCCACCCAGCCCAAGAGTGAAGGCTTCGCTCATTTGTTCAGCGGACAAAGCGAAGGCTTCACATGCCGTGCAAAACCTCAAAACCTCAAAACCTCTCAACTTCTCAACTTCTCCTTTCATTCACCGAAGCTTTAGCGTAGGTGAACTTTCCACTTTAAACCCCCGTACTACCAAATCCTCCGCTACCTCTTTTTGTTTCAGAAAGGTCTTCTACTAATTCCCATTGAGCTTGTTCGTGTGCAGCAATTACCATTTGGGCAATTCTTTCACCATGTTTTACCACAAAGGTTTCATTGGATAAATTAATAAGAATTACCATGATTTCTCCTCTATAATCGGCATCAATAGTACCGGGAGTATTTAGAACTGTAATGCCTTTTTTAATTGCCAAACCACTTCTAGGTCGTACCTGTGCTTCGTAGCCCACAGGAATCTCCATAAACAAGCCCGTGGGAACGATTGTTCGCTCCATGGGTTTCATTATTATTTCATTTGTAAGATTTGCTCTAAGGTCAACGCCAGCACTTGCTTCAGTTGCATAAAGCGGCAAGGCATTCTTTGATTTGTTTACTATTCTGATTTGCATATTTCAAATTTGATTTGCGCAAAGATAAGGTTTTTGTTTATTAGTAAATAAGTGAATTATAAGGCCTACAAATAATTGTCTATCAAAGCTCTTTTTACCTATATTTGCCGATTCTGAAAAGACTGACAATTATTTAATTATTTATTAATCAATATTATAAATTATGTTTAAAGGACACCCTAAAGGACTAATTCCAGCCGCACTAGCAAATATGGGCGAGCGTTTTGGTTTTTACACCATGATGGCAATTTTAGTTCTATTTTTACAAGCAAAATTTGGTCTAGATGGTACTAGTGCTGGATACATTTATTCAGGATTTTATTTCTCTATCTATATTTTAGCTTTAGTTGGAGGTATTATTGCCGATAGAATTCAAAATTTTAAAGGAACTATTTTTGTAGGTTTAATATTAATGGCATTAGGTTATGTTATTATGGCTTATCCTACACCTACTCCCGTTTCAAGCGTTCCTCTATATTTAACAATTTCAATTATTGGTTTATTTATAATTGCATTTGGTAACGGCCTATTTAAAGGTAACTTACAAGCCTTAGTTGGACAAATGTATGATAATGAAAAATATGAAAAAATGAGAGACTCCGGTTTTTCATTATTCTATGCTTTTATTAATGTCGGTGCTATTTTTGCTCCTTTTACAGCAGTAGGAATTAGAAACTGGTGGTTAAGTAGCAATGGTTATATTTACGATGCCAATATCCCTGCACAAAGCCATACTTTCTTAAGTGGTAATATGACAACAGAAAACATTTCTAAATATCAAGAATTCGCTAATACAGCATCTGGTTCAGTAGTATCTGATTTAACAGCTTTTTCAAATGATTATTTGAATGTTTTTAATACAGGATTCCATTATGCATTTGGAATTGCTATTATTGCAATGGCTATTTCTACGGTTATTTATATGATTAATAAAAATAAATTTCCAGATCCAAAGGGAGCTAATGCTTCTGGTACTGAAATAACTGATGAAATAAAAATGGAAGCTAAAGAAGTAGCTCAACGCATGTACGCTTTATTAGCTGTATTTGGTGTTGTTATTTTCTTCTGGTTCTCTTTTCACCAAAATGGATTAACTCTTACGTTTTTTGCTAGAGATTACACTGTTTTAAGCTTTGGTTCATGGGATATTTCAGCTGAAATTTTCCAATCTATGAATCCATTCTTTGTGGTATTCTTAACTCCTATTATTGTAGGCCTTTTTGGTTGGTTACGAAATAGAAATATAGAGCCATCTACTCCTAAAAAAATTGCTATTGGTATGGGAATCGCTTCCTTAGGATTTGTTGTTATGGTACTAGGTTCTTTTGGTCTGCCTCTATTCGAAACTATTAATCCTGAAGTAGGTGGTAGTCCTTTGGCAGAAGTTCAAAAAGTAACACCTTACTTATTACTAGGTACTTATTTTATACTTACTGTTGCTGAGCTATTTATTAGCCCAATGGGTATATCATTTGTTTCTAAAGTTGCTCCTCCACAATACCAAGGTCTTATGCAAGGTGGTTGGTTAGGTGCTACTGCTTTAGGAAACGGTTTGTTATTTATTGGTGCTATCCTTTATAATACAATCCCAATTTGGATGACTTGGAGTATATTTGTTATTGCAACAGCTATTTCAATGTTCACTATCCTATTTATGGTGAAGTGGCTTGAAAGAGTTGCTAAATAGTCTTTGAAACTAAAGTGTTTTCTATAAACACTCAATAAATTATATTTATAAAAAGCCCCAATTGACTAAGTCAATTGGGGCTTTTTGCGGATCTAAATTCCTATAAAATCAAAAAGGACAAACGGGAGTTTGTCCTTTAAATAAAATCACAGGTTTGTTAATCGCTATTATTGCACAGGTATTAGGTGCGATTAACATATATAGTTTATGTTATTTCGATAGATTTGGGATACTATCATTTTACTAAATTACTAACACGGCAAAAATAATACATATGCCTATTGCTAAAAGTTAAAGGAATTAAACAAAGCTTAAAATCTGTTAAAACAAAGGTTTATGATATCTATCTAGATAAAGTTTCATACTTTTGTTTCGATGAATACAAGAAACATAATAAGCATCAGCATTGCTATGGGAGTGGTGATGATAGGGCTTTTAGTTATGCAAATGCTTTGGGTACACAATGCTCTTAGCATTAAAGAAACGGCTTTTAGCAACGATGTGCAAAGAGTTTTCACTAGCGTTATGCAAGATGTTCACCATCTTGAAGAGATTTCTAATAAAAATCGCCTTCGTAAAATGATGGGAGCACCGATTTTACCAAAAGGTCCTAATCCAATAATTAAGGATAGTAAGCTAATAAAAAAGTTTATTTATAAATCTGATACAATTATTTACGAAGAAAGATACCCTTCGCAATTTAGTATTATTGCAGCCTTTGACAATCCCCT
>JAOZKO010000010.1 GCA_029935325.1 Bacteroidales bacterium | reverse complement strand
TTTTAAATATTTATATGGTTTGTAAAAAATCACCACTCTAAATCCTGTAGTGCCGAAATAATATTAGTAATTATTTCATTATAAAAGAGGAAATACATATAAGAAAACACCTATTTACTCTTTTATAGTCTTTAGTTTTTCTTCATGGCACTCTAATTCATTAGATATTCCATTAAGTATAATGGCTATAAAAAACTGGATATTTAATACCAAATTAATACCCTTCTAATATCTCAATATATCCTTAAGTTTCAGTTTCTTGAAATCAGAATTAACTTTCAGTTTTTCCAAGTCAAAGCGTTTTGAGTCTCCAACAATGCTTACCATATGGTATCTCCCAAGAACATTATTATCGTAAAATGTTCTAATATCGTCAATTTTCAGCTCTTTATATCTTAAATATGCTTCGCTTCTAGGATCTTGTTTATAACCTTGAAGCATCCAATATTGCACTGTATATGAGCGATACCTAAAGTCTGGCATCTTAGCATTAAAAGAGCGCAATAAATAGGATTGCAAGCTTAGAATCTGTTGTTCTTGAACTGGCATACTATCGATTAAGTTTATTAGCAACTCCACAGCTTCATTGGTTTTATCAGCTTGGGTACTGATTGCTGATTGTAAATAACCTGGCTTATCAAATCGGTAAGGAACAGAGTAGTAGCCCCATGCGCCATATGCTAAAGATCTGTATTCTCGTGCTTCTCTGAATATAAGCGAGGTCATCCCTAATCCAAAATAACTATTAAATGGCTTCAACATAAAACGCTCATTTTCATCAAGAGCTTTTGAAGGAACAGTAACCCTAATATGCGACTGTATTGCCTTGCTATCTTCTAAGTAATAAAACTTATGATTACCCAGTGTAGGAATATTTCTAATATAAGGGGATTCACTTTTGCTTAGTTTATCACCAAAAGGCAAAGATGAATAAATCATTTCTTTTACATCATTTTCTTCACCAACTCCCACATAGTGAATATAAGTTTCGTATTGAAATACTTCTTTCAGTAATGCTATATATTCATCATAATTAATGGACTTTATTTCCTTTTTAGTACTTCGTCTCAAATATTTACTTTGCTCTCCAAATAAAGCATATTCATTTAGCATCCTAATTTTACTCCCCACATCTTTTTTAAGCATCCTCAACTCCATTTTATTATCCCTTATCATTTTCTTATTTAAGTCTTTATCCTCACCAGGGCTCGACAATACCCTGTTAAGGCTAGATAGTGCATTGTGCAATTGGTCTTCAAATCCTGATAATGAAATAGTAAAATAATTGTTATTTACACTATAATTAACACTTATACCTTTAAGCTGAAGTTGCTTTGAGTATTCCGAAAAACTTTCAATTTCGGTTCCTATATTATTCATATAATAAGCTAATTGCTGTAGCTTAGGATTTTTAAGGCTTCCTATTCCAAACCGGATATTTAATGTAAAAATATTATTTAGTGGATTTTTAACATAGAAGAAATGAAGATTATGGCGAATATCTGAAGCAATAACATCCTCTGAAAAATCTATATAATCGGGTTCTATTTCTGCAATAGGCATAGTTCTAATTTTAATAGCCATTGCTGACTCCTTGTCTTTATTTTCTGGATTAAGAGGTGTAATATTTGGTTTTGCTATTCTTTCCTTTTTAGGTAATCCCATTTTCGAATGAAATGCCAAATAATTCTCACCAAAATATCTATTTGCAATAAAAGCGATATCTTCAATACTTACTTCTTTTATTCTCCTATTATAATCCAATACATCTTCCCATTGCCCATCAGTCATATATGAGTCCATTATTTTGAATAACCTATATCTGCTATTCTCCATATTTAATGAATGGTTTTTTAGCATTGATATTTTTACTGCCTCTAATAGATTAGCATCAATATAACCATTTTTTAGTTTTTCTATTTGCGCCATCACTTTCTTCTCCGCATTATCAATTGACTGAATTACTGGCTTTGGAGCAAAAAATATAAAAATTCCACCCTTATCGTAATGTTGATCCTCAAAAACTTGAGCACCCATAATCTCCTGACTTATGCTTAGAGTATCAATCAGTCCTGTTTGAGCATCATTTGTCAATAATTTCATTATAATACTCAGTGGTATTTCATCCTTATGTCCTTTGGCTACACTTCTAAATCCTAGAATACCCAATGGTATTGGTGCTAATTTACGATTTACCTCTACCCTACCATCAAATTCATCTTCTTGGGCAGCTGGCATTATAGCTAAATCTCCATTTCGCCACCTACCAAAACCCTTCTCAAGAAGATCAACAACTTCTGAAGTATTAAAGTCTCCTATTAAAACTAATGCCATATTATTTGCATTATAATGGTCTTTCCAGTATGATTCCATTGCCGACAAACTTGGGTTCTTTAGATCGTCAATACTTCCTAATACTGTTCTATTTCCATAAATTGATTTTGGGTAAAAATTCTTATAAACATCTTCAAATATTTTTCTAAAAAAATTATCATTCGACATATTCTTTTCTTCATAAACTGTTTCCAGTTCAGATTGAAAAAGTCGAAATACTGGCTGCTCAAATCTATCACGATATAGTTCTATCCATTGTACAAGGCTTTGCTTTGGAAAACTATTATGGTAAACTATGTTTTCATAAGTTGTAAAAGCATTTACTCCTGTACCTCCTATTTCTCCCATTACTTTACTAAATTCGTTGGGAATAGCATAACTAGAGGCAATCACCGAGAAACTATCTATTTTATGTAATATCCTTTTTCTAAAAAATTCATTGTCACGATCCAACCTCAGCAAATCATATAATTGTTGGATACTATCCAAATAAGGCCGCTCGGCTTCATAGTTTATAGTACCTAATTGCCGACTACCCTTGAACATCATATGTTCAAAATAATGTGCTGTTCCACTAGCATCAGGCGGGTCTAATTTACTACCTCCTCTAACAATTACAGCACCTAGTATATCCTTTTGAGTATGATCCTCATTTAAGTATACTGTTAAGCCATTACTCAAGTTCAACTGTGTAATACTATAGGGGTTAGTTGTACTATTTCTTTCTGATGAAGACGTAGGTATTTCAACAAATTGAGCTATAGACTGTTGAAAGCCAAACAATAAAACCATTATAACTAAGGAAATTTTTAGATTCATAATTTAATAATTTAATAATAATTGATATTTAAACTTAATAATAGCAAAATTAGTAAAAGTTGCGGGATGTTTGTTGATTTATTTTAGGTGAATAATTGATAATACCTCGTTGAGTTTATGTTTCTCGTAAAGGCGCAAAGGCGCAAAGTGTTGATTTTGCGACTATTATACATTATTGCATAAGACCGTAATCGCCTGACTATGTGATTTATATAAAACATTAACGGAGTATTGATTGACGTAAATAATAGGAAATACAATAAGGCAGAATATGTGTTTTCGATTGTCCTTCATAATCTATATTGTTACGGAGCAGAAACATCGATATATTTAAAAAACCTACTCAATCATTAAGATTTCTTTATTACTTTAGCCAAAACATTTATATTGTGAAACCAGCATATATTGACATACATAGTCACCAAAAAATTTCTCATCCTCACCAAGGAATTCAGAGTTTTAATGCCCAAGATTTACTAAGTGACATTGAGTTTCCAGAGGTATTTTCTCTAGGCCTCCACCCTTGGAACATTTCAAATACCGATATAAAAAAGGCATTACCCATTTTGGATAGTTTATCAGACAATCCACAATTGGTTGCCATTGGCGAATGTGGGCTTGACAGAGCTGTTTCTACAAATTTTGAAACTCAAAAGGAAGTCTTTATTTCTCAATTACGCATTGCTAACAATCGAAATAAAGCTATTATTGTGCATTGTGTTCGTGCCTTTTCGGATATTCTTTCCATACTTAAGGAGGAAAAACCAAGTATTCCAATTATTTTTCATGCTTATTCTGGCAATGCAGATATTCTTCAAAAACTAATTAAATACAATACATATTTCTCTTGTGGCCATGATTTGTTTGATGAAAGAAGTAAAGCCAATAGGATAATAAATCATATTCCATTGAATCGCTTATTTCTTGAAACTGATGATTGGAATGGATCTATTGAAGACATATATGACATCGCATCAAAGAAAATAGGCAAGAGTTTATTAGAGCTTAGGCACCAAATTTATTATACATATAAAAGTTTGATTTTATAATGGAACAGGAGCATTGGCTAGAAAGGACACAGCTATTATTGGGTAATAAAGCTTTACAAATATTAAAAGACGCTAATATACTAGTAGTAGGTTTGGGTGGAGTTGGCGCTTATGCTGCGGAGATGCTTTGTAGAGCAGGCATTGGTAATATGCGGATTATTGATGGCGACGAAATACACACTAGCAACATAAACCGTCAGTTGCTAGCATTGCAAAGCACAAATAATAAAAGCAAGGCTACACTAATGAAAGAGCGACTTTTAGATATCAATCCTGAGTTGAACCTAAGAGCTGAGCAATTATTTATTAAAGAAAATTTAACTGAAGAAATTCTTTCCGAACCATATGATTATATTATTGATGCTATTGATACTCTTTCCCCTAAAGCCTTCCTTATTGCTACTGCCTTGAAAAACAATATCCCCATTATTAGCTCAATGGGCTCAGGAGGAAAAACAAATCCTGCATTAATTCGCATTGCTGATTTTAGCGATACATATAATGATAAATTAGCACGTATGCTTCGCAAGAGAATGCATAAAAGAGGAATTTATAATGGTTTTAAGGTGGTCTTTTCTTCAGAAAAGACAAACCCTACCGCCGTAAAACTTACAGACAATGAAGACTATAAAAAGACTACTGTGGGAACAATATCCTATATGCCTCCCCTATTTGGTAGCTTTATGGCTGCTGAGGTAATCCGTAATATTGCAAGTATTAAAGATTATGAGAATGAATCTTAAAATAGGCATATTATCCTTTATAATACTGAGCTTTTCAATTTCCTGTACCAGACATAGTGTTGGTACTCGATCGGGCTTATTAGCAATTCGACCAATGCATAAATATCAAGCAAAAGACACAAGTATAGCTCCTGATTATAAAGACTCAACAGCCTGGATAGTTTTTGAAGATAAAAATATGAAGGTGGATATTTTCTTTGTACATCCAACCACTTATATAAGTCCAAAATACTGGAATGTAAATTTGAACAATGAGCAAATAATTGAACGCACCAAAGAATGGTCTATTAAGCGGCAGCTAAGTATCTTTAGCGAATACGGCAACCTTTATGCTCCACAATATCGCCAGGCAACATTTTATTCCTTTGTTAGCAAAAGCAATAATGGCAAAAAAGCTTTGGATCTTGCAACTAAAGATATTAGAAATGCATGGAAATACTATTTAAAGAATATTAATCCTACTGGCCCAATAATTATAGTTGGTCATTCGCAGGGTTCAATGATAATTATGAGATTATTACCAGAGATAATGTCTGACCCAAAACTAGCAAAACGTATAATCGCTGTTTATGCTGTTGGTTGGCCTTTGTCTGAAAAATACCTTAAAAACAACCCTCAAATTAAAGTATGTGAGAATTCTACACAAACGGGTTGTATTATTTCGTGGAATACCGAAAGTTATTCTGCTCATGGAACTATTATTGACAGACCTAGTGTTTCTGTAAATCCTTTAAGTTGGACTATTACCGAAGAGATGGTTTCGGATAGTTTTCATATGGGAGCTGTATTTTATAAATTCAATGGAAATATTGATACTATTCCAAATTATGTTGGCGCACAAAATAAAGATGGTCACCTTGTAGTAACCCCATTACCAAATGCACTGAGCTTAAGCCCTCAAACCCCAATTGGCATTTATCACAGTATTGATTATAATATCTTTTATATGAATACTAAGGCAAATGTTAAAACTCGGATTGAGGCTTATTTTAAGGGGATTAATTCTTCTAACTAATTTATAAGTCTAAAAACTACTTAAGCCAAGCGTTACCAAATACAATATAAATGGCATAACTCTCAGGACCACGAGCAACATCAATTCCCATTTTAAGTCTTAGAGCCCTTGCTATTAAATACCGAAATCCACCTCCAGCATTCCATGCAGACGAGTAAGGACTGCTATTATCAGCAACTTCCCATGCTCTTCCGTAACCAGCAAAACCAACAAGGCTCCATCTTGCTGATAATGAAAACTCCTGTTCGGTTTCCAATAAAGCTGTAAACTCACCCTGATATCTCATGGCAGGAACACCACGTAAATTTATATATGGCAGAGAATAAAATGCTGGATCGCCTGTTGCTAATTGAGACTCAATACGAAAACCGGCTTTCCAAAATGGAAATAATTGTTGATAATAAATCCCATATGCTGTAAACCTACCATTATCTCTATCGCTTCCAAGGAATTCTGCAAATTGGTCATAATACAGACCTAGTTTTATTCCTTTATTTGGTGAAAATAAATTATCAAATGTTTCAAACTCTGATATTAAACCAATTCCACTATTACGGATACTAAAGTCACTAGGATCAAGCCATTTAATATCATTATCTTCAAAGAAAGCTACATCAGTTTGCGAAAATTGATATTTCGCTCCTAACAAAAAATTACTTTCTCCTAGTCTGAAAACTAATTGTTGTAAAACAAAAGAAGTCTTCATGGAAAACTTTATAGGATTCTGGTCTAGAAAGCCTCCACCAGTTCCGTAGTATTTTAGTTTAATATCACCATAGCCAACTATCCCTCTATATCTAATATGATCATCTTTCCAAAAACCAGCATAAACTGCCCCCGCAAACCAAGTAGTATTTTCAGTATAACCGCCTGCTAAACCGACAACATCAGGCATTTGGAATTTCTTTATATTTTTATCTTTCTTAGGAATAAAATATACTGCTGCAACAGAAGCTCCATAACCAACAGCTGGCTCAGTTATTGGTGAAACAATTGGTAGAAATCCATGTAAATCATATAAATAATGACTAATATCAAAAGCATTATCCGTAGTATCTTTAAATGGTTTCTTTGAACCCTGTGCTGAAACAAAACCAATAATAAAGACAAAAGAAAGCGTAAATAGAATATCTATTCTCTTAGGTGATTTTCTCATATTCACTACATTATTAATATCATTTATAGTGGTAACTCAATAATAAACGTACTACCTTCTCCTAGCTTACTTTCTACTTTAATTTTCCCACCTAAGCCAATAATTAACTCATTACTAATCATCAACCCCAGGCCAGTACCAATTTCATCTTGAGTACCAACTGTAGATTCATAGTTGGTTTGTTTGAATAGTTTGGCTGCTAATTCTTCAGTCATTCCAACACCATTATCAGTAACAAAAATATAGTGCAGATTTTCATCACTCTTATAATCCACACCTATTGCCCCTCCTTCTTTAGTATATTTTATGGCGTTAGAAATAATATTGCGAAGCACAATGCGGATGTAATCAGTATCGCTTTTGATTTGAACCTCAGCTTGAACTTTACTAGTTAATGTTATTTGTTTGGTAAATACTGTTGACTCTAAATTATCTATTATACTAACTACTAACTCACTCAAAGAGAGTGTTGAATAATCTACTTTCTTTTTCATTCTATTCTGCGACCAATACAGTAAACCTTCAAGAATATTATAAGTAACCCCCATGGACTTCCCAATTAACTTAATATATTCATTGCGTTGCTCTTGAGAAATATCTTGTGTATTATCATTCAAATAACCAAAAAACATATTAGCAGTACCAATTGGGCCTTTCACATCATGGGTAATAAGGCTGAAAATCTTTTGAAGTACTATATTTGATTGTTCTAATTCTTCTGTCTTGGTAATTAAACTATCATTTGTTATTTCTAATTCTGCGTTTATTTTATTTATTCGTTTTCTATTCATAAATAGAATATATGCAAATACAAGGCTTAAAAAAAATAATGCAAAGATGATTTTATTATTAGTCTTTTGCTTATTAATAAACTCATCTTTAAGCTTATTATCATTTACCAAAAGACTGTTTTCCTGATTTCTTTGCTCCAGTTTAAATTTTGATTCAAGCACCTCTGCCTTAGCCTTATAATCCAAACATACAAGTGTATCTTTAATTTTCTTTGATACTATTAAATATTCATATGCCTTTTTAATATCACCCTTTTTAAAGAGTATAATTGCTAATTCTTCTTTTACCTCAGCTATACCTTCTAATTCATTATAGCTATTTGCTAAACTCAAATAATCCTCAGAAATTTTTAAAGCATTTATGGTATCTCCACTTTGTAAGTATAAAAAGAATAAACTTTTAATACTTGCTATTTCCAAACCCGCAAAACCATTATTATGCGTCAACATAATAACGCTATCGATTAGCTCAATAGCCTCACTATACTTCTCTTGATGCATAAAAACATTTCCCTCTGTATAGTATATTATTAGCTGATTATATATGTCATTATTTTCTATATAATAGTATTTACTTTCCTCTAGAAGCAAATATGCTTTATCAAATTCACCAATATCTAAAAGAAAGATTCCATAATTAAGCTTTGCATATGCCACAGCTTCCAAATCCTCTAATAGTACACTTTTATCAATCCCTATTTGAAAATACTTATTGGCTTTAACGGTATCCATAAAATCAGAATAATACATCGCCATCTCGGTATGACTCATTGCATCAAGTACCTTCATATTATAATTGAGACTAGTAGTAATCTCAATCTTTTTTAAGCAATAAATACAATTCAACTGCGATTCAATTGCATACTGATAAAGACCCATTTCACTATAAATAATTGAAGTATTATTGTATAATGATGGCAATAACCGAATATAACTATAATTAAGACTATCCTCCTGCATTCCCTTTCTCACAATATTTACTGCTTTATCCATATAAAATATAGCAGAATCATTGTCGTAAACTAAATTCTTATAGCTACCTATAGTACTGTAATAATTCGACAGAATAAATTTATTTCCAGACTTTTTGGAATAATAATCCATCAATTTAATAATTTCGTGACTTTTACTAATATCTTTACCAAAATAGTACCAAGCACTGTCGTGTAAAATCATAAAAGCCAAGCTATCATTATACTCTGGCAAATTATAATTCTGCACCAAATTAGTTTTGGTGCTACTTTGTGCCATTACACCAGTAAACATAATGGTAATTATGTTAAAAACTAATAAGATATGTTTTATATATGATTGCATTTACAATAATAATATTTTATACTCTTTAGCTTGATAATATTTGTAAAATATTAAATCTGATTATGAAAAAATATTGCTAATTAACTCATTTTCGCTATTGCCAACATTTCCATCAGACATAGCCATTTCATTAAATAAATTCCTAACAAACTCTTTCTTTGCAGGTTTCATATTTTGCAATATTACTTTGGCTTCATCAAAAGGTATTTGTAGCGAATTATCTGCTTCATTTATGTTAATATCAATTATTTTACTTATTTCAAATAGCTTTATCGCCTCTGAAATATCAGTATGACCATCAGCCTTCATCAACTTTACTATCAAGCAATTAATAGCTTTCTTCTCTTTACTTGCAAACACCATAATCTGATTTTAATAAAAATAATTTATAAGTTTGGCAAATATAATAAATTACTAATTAGTCTTTGCAAGAAAACGTCAAATACTCAGGGCAGCGCATACTTTACTTTCTGAACTATTTATTTTTCTTTTCGCTGCGCTTAAAGATTTAGCTATCCACGAATTACACAAATTTACACAAATATGCAGCTTTGCTTCATATTTGTGTAAATTTGTGGATTATTGAAGATTAGCATTTTACGAACACTTGAAACGTAAATCAAACAAAGTATAAGATATGCCCTATTAAATAAATAAGAAAAACTCAGGATTATATATTTTTTTATTATTTTCGTACACTAAACCAAATCATTAAAACGTGGCTAAAGACAAACGTAAAGAATTATATGAATATCCAGCAAAAATTCTTATTGCTGTTATTGAAGCTATCAAGGGAAATATTGAAATCCATAAGTGGTTGCTAAAAAGTGGTTATCCTGAATTAGCAGCATTAGTATCAGCTCTATATTCTGACAAAGACGCATTTAACTGGCTAATGCAACATGGCTTTAATCATTATGCTGCCTTCTGCAATGCTGTGGATGATGATAATAAAGCAATTGCATGGCTAATAAAGCATAATTTTAATTTCTTGATAGTACTTAATGATGCTATTAACAAAGTCCCAAAAGCCGAAGAATGGTTGAAAAAACAGGACCTTAAAGTATTCCTTGTAATGGCAAATCGAATATTACTACTTAAACAAGAACAAAATGTAACATATGCTGACTATCATAAAATTCATTTCAATTAATATTCCACTTTATATTTTATCGTGAAAGTACAGAGTAATAAAATTATAGACATAATAAAGCACTATGAAAAATTGCTTTTACAGACCTTTAATCTTGAGGAAAGCAAGCTATTAATCCGCTTTCTAATAGAGGATTTTAC
This sequence comes from Bacteroidales bacterium, assembly GCA_029935325.1. Classification (GTDB taxonomy): domain Bacteria; phylum Bacteroidota; class Bacteroidia; order Bacteroidales; family UBA1556; genus UBA6267. The sequence continues at coordinate 10,480 of JAOZKO010000010.1, read as the reverse complement.
TAATATTCCTAGGCAGCAAATCAGTCTAAACTTTTCGCAAAGAATAAGTGAATCTCAGATTCTTAAGATTCATTTTGGAGTTAAGGATTTAATAAAAGGAACTCCTTTGCAATATATTTTAGGCAAAGCTAGCTTTTTAGATTGGGATTTCACAGTAAATGAAGATGTGCTTATTCCTAGACCTGAAACAGAAGAATTTGTTACCCTTATTTCTGAATCTATTCACAACAATACAGAACTAAACATTATTGACATAGGAACTGGAAGTGGGTGTATTGCTATTGCTTTGAACAAACTTACTAATGCTAATGTAACAGCTGTTGATATATCAACAGGAGCACTTAATATTGCTAAACAAAACGCAGTAAATTTAGATGCAGACATTAAGTTCATTAAACTTGATATCTTGGACAAAGAACAATGGAAAGAAACTGAATCAAAGTACGATATAATTGTTAGCAACCCACCATATGTGCGCGAATTGGAGAAGAAACTCATACAGGATAATGTATTACATTTTGAGCCCGGACTAGCACTTTTTGTTGATAATAGTAACCCACTAATTTTTTATAATGCAATTGCTAATTTTGCACTTACAAATCTCAAACCAAATGGTGAACTTTGGTTTGAGATTAACGAATACTTAGCCTCTGAAATGAAAGAGCTTCTTGAACCAAATTTTTCAAACATTAAGATTATCAAGGACTTTAGAGGTAAAGATAGATTTTGCAGAGCCACTTTATTGACATACTAATTATTATGGAAGAAAATTTCTGCTTTCTAAAAACCATACCTTAAGGCAACTGTAATATATCTTCCTATTGACATTTGGTCGGAATTAACCATATGTTGCTCATCTAATATATTCTGTGCACTAAGTCGTATTGAAAAAGCCTTATAGAATGAATAAGCAACAGAAGCATCCAATGAAACTAATGGTTTTACCTCAAAAGTATTTGCCTCATCTAAATACATCTTGCCTTGGTAATGGATATTAATATTTGCTTTAAGTTTTGGCAATAAATATGATATAGAAATATTAGCTAAATCCTTTGGCACAAAAGACAAGGTATTGTTAATCAAATTAACTTGTTCATCAAACTTACTAATTTGCGAACCATTTAAAGTATAGTTCACATCTATTTTCCAATTAAAATTTACATTGTATTCAACATCAAACTCTAATCCATAAAAATTTACCTCAGTAACATTTCTCTTCTCATACACTTTGCGTTTACCACCAAAGATAGTCTCACCTGTTGCAACATAATACATAAATTGCCTTCCTTTTGCTATAAATATAATGCTATTAAAAGCCCATTTTTTATATTTTAATCTATGGCCAATCTCTATATTATTAAGCTTCTCAGGCAAAAGATTAGGATTCGCATTTTTATAACCAATATTAATAAAACCATATCTAGTTAAATCGTCTAAAGAGGGGGCTCTATAACCATGGGAGTATAGAGCATAAACATTCATCTTATCTGTAAAATCATATTGCAAGGCAATACGAGGACTAAAACCTATCCAATCTTTATGATCCAATGCACCAATATTTGCTAACATAAAATCACTAGCTGGTGTGGGCTCTTGAATACTAAAAGCTCCATTAAAGAAACGTCCATAAGCAAAATGCAAACCTACTATAGTCCTTAGTTTTAAGCTAAATCGTGATTCACTATTTATGTAGATATTTGCCACATTCATCTGCCCTTCATTTATAACCTTATCAGTACTTGTTTGATAATCATCAACACCATATACCGAACCTGAGCTAAAATCACCTCCAAAGCTTAATTTATGCCATTTATAGTCATAATGAAACATCGATGAAAACCCATAATCTACCCTATCAGACTTCACTTTAATTAATGAATAATCATTATTTTTAAGTTTCTCTATATCTCTTTGGTATTTCTCCAATTGATAGAACATATTAACTTGTATTTTCAAAGGATTCTTATCATTGGTATAGTTTAACTTTGTAAAATGAGTTTTGTATCTGGCAACTGCGCCATCTTCCAACAATATCTTTGTTCCTTGTCCACGATTTTCATCATAGTAGTTATATTCCACCTCAACTAGTGACAACGAATTAAATTTATAACCCAAGCGCGCATTTGCACCATACTCCTGAATAAATACATTAGTATCTGTTGCATTACGAATTGAATCGGGAACAGTCATATAACCATCACTTTTCACAGCTTTAGCAGCAATAGAATAATACCACGAATCACCGTCACTTATTTGATGCATCACATTAATATCAGCATTTAAAGTATTGAAACTAGAGTAAGAAGTATTTACCATTGCTGTAATCCCTTTGGCATAAGGTCGCCTATGTACAAGATTAATTACTCCACCCATGGCATTATTACCATATATGGCAGCGCCAGGACCTTTTAGCACTTCAATCTTTTGGAAATCATTTTCTATTAATCGATTCCAATTAGTCCCTCCCCCATCTGATTTATTAATAGGAATACCATCAATCAAAGTTAATTGCCTACCAGCCTCGGAGCCGACAATAGAGCGCAATCCCACTACTGATTTACCAAATATACCAAATGGTCTATCAATATAAACACCACTGGTAAATTTTAGATTTTGGTCAATTTTATCAGAAGGAATTAGTTTTATTTGGTGGTCAGCCACTACATTAATATCAGCGGGTATTTTCATACGAATATTGTGAGTACGAATAAGCACAAGGCTAAACACATGGGACTCATAACTAATTGATTGCATTACAATACTTTTCAAATCAATCAAAGTATCATCTTTAAATTCATAAGATATACTTTTTGTTCTGTATCCTAAGAAACTAATTTGAAATTCCCCTTTAGTAGTATGCTTGCAATCTAAAACAAAGGATCCATCAGCATTACTAATGGTAGATGAGCCAAGACCAACAATATTTGCTCCTGAAAGCGCATTGTGATTTTCATCTAATACTACAGCCTTTATTTGCTGTGCAGCAGCAATATAAGACAACAGCAAAAGAATAATTGTGAAATTAATTTTATACATATCGACAATTTTTAGCAGAAAAAAAAGTCTCGGGCTATTCCTTAATATTGGGAGCCGAAACTTCTGCATTGCCGATAGCTAATTGAGATGATTCTACTTCCCCTTTCCAATTCATTCCGATATTATCGAAAATCGGGAGGCATATTTGTTTCCTTATATACCCAGCGGTTAATCAGGCTTGGAATTATCTTCTTTAGCACTGAAGAACTCGGTTTAGCATTCCTATTATTTTGTTTCCTGCTTGGTTAACAAAAAATTTAGATTACAAAAATAGGGATATTTTTCATTTAGACATAAAAAAAGCGCACTAAATTAATAGTACGCTTTATAATATGTATCAGTAATTTATTTTATAATATCCACACTACGCTTAATAAAATCAGACATATCCTTACCTTTAAGTAAGCCTTGAGAAATCTTAGCTAAATCTACTAATTGCTTAGCGATCTTAGTTTTATGCTCGTCATCTTTATCATCAATCATGGAAGCTACCATAGGGTGATTGCTATTAATAACCACATTATAGCTATCGGGCATATCGCCCATAAAAGCCATCTGGCCACCACCACCCATTGCTTGCATATCCTTCATTCTACGCATAAACTCAGGCTGAGTAATAAGCACAGGATCTTCTGTTTCGCTTAGGCTTTCAAACTGAACAGAGAATGATTGTGTATCAAGATCTTTCTCAAAAATAGGTTGAAGTTCCTTTTGCTGGTCCTCAGTTAATTTAGACACTTGAGTATCTTCTTTTGCAATAAGTTTATCAATACTTTCAGCATCAACACGAACAAAGCGAATCTTCTCAAGCTTGCGCTCCATCATATCTACAAAGTGATTATCCAATACACCATCAAGCAATAAAACATCGTAGCCACGCTCCTTTGCCTTTTCTATATACGAGTACTGTGATTCAGCATCATTAGCATAAAGAACAATTTTAATATTATCTTTATCTGTCTGAGCTGCTTTAATATGTTCGCTATATTCTTCAGTAGTAAAAGATTTTCCTTCAGTATTTTTAAGAAGAACTATCTTTTGAGTTCTCTCATAAAACTTATCATCGCTAAGCATTCCGTAAACTATAAACACTTTAATATCGTCCCACTTCTCTTCAAAACTCTTACGGTCATCTTTGAAAAGGTCAGAAAGCTTATCAGCTACTTTTTTACTAATGTGATTAGATATTTTTTTTACATTCTGGTCACTTTGCAAATAAGAACGAGAAACGTTTAATGGAATATCTGGAGAATCAATTACACCATGTAATAATGTCAAAAATTCAGGAACGATATTCTCAACATTATCAGTAATAAATACTTGATTGCTGAATAGCTGAATTTTATCGCGCTGAACTTCAATGTTTTTCTTCACCTTAGGAAAATAAAGAATTCCAGTAAGGTTAAAAGGATAATCCACATTTAGGTGTATATGGAATAATGGCTTTTCCATTTGCATAGGATAAAGCTCACGGTAGAAGTTATCGTAATCTTCTTCTTTCAAATCAGAAGGAGCTTTCTTCCATAACGGCAAAGTATTATTGATAATTCTTGGCTTCTTCACCTCTTTAGTTTCAGGCTTACCATCTTTATCTTTCTTACCTTCAATCTCCTCAAAAGTAGTCTCCTCACCAAACTCTATTTCCACAGGAAGGAATTTACAGTACTTATCGAGTATTCCTTTGACTCTATCTTCCTCTAGAAACTCAACTGAATCATCAGCAATATGTAGTACTATTTCTGTACCTCTATCTCTAGTTTTTAGATCCTCTATTGTATATTCAGGACTCCCATCACACTCCCACTTAACAGCCTTTGTTCCAGGACCTTTTTTATATGATTTTGTAATTAGCTCAACATTTTTTGCCACCATAAAAGATGAGTAGAACCCAAGCCCAAAATGCCCAATAATATTTGTATTATCAACATCTTTGAACTTCTCTACAAACTCTTCGGCACTAGAAAATGCAATTTGATTGATATATTTTTCAATCTCTTCAGCGGTCATACCAATACCCCTATCAATAATCTTAAGAGTCTTAGCTTTTTTATCTACTTCTACTTTTATCGTTAAATCCCCAAGTTCGATATCTGACACACCAGACCGAACTAAAGCCTTTAGTTTCTCAGTAGCATCTGTAGCGTTAGAAATTAATTCACGTAAGAATATCTCGTGATCAGAATAAAGGAATTTCTTAATTACCGGAAATATATTCTCGGTAGTAACATTAATTTTACCTTTTTGCATATTTATTATGATTTGATTAATATTTCGATTTTAAAGACATGAGCCAAATCAAAGTATGTGCCAGTTGATTATTACTGACAAATTGGCAAAGGTTTATTTAGTTTTTAGTTTTTGAGGTTTTGCATTTGGAAGTTTGGAAGCCTAAGTACTAATCATTTTCACTATACTTTATTGAACGAGTATACATCCCGTTGGTATTCGGATCAGGAAAGCACAATATTATACCAATTTGACATCATCAATACTCCGTTGATGTTTTATATAAATCACACAGCCAGGCGATTACGGCTTTACGCAATAATGCATAACATTCACAATATCAACCCTTTGCGTCTTGGCATCTTTGCGAGAAACAAAAACTCAACGAAGTATTAATCATAATACGTTATAAATAAATAGCTATCGGATGGAATATATTTTCCTATTAGAAGGCGAAAATTATTTGCATAGCCGTAGCTATGGAAATAATTTTTAACGCAGTAATAGGGAAATAGTACTGCGAAGCACGTCACGAACACCTATTAAAATGTAAAAGAGGTGAGTAAACGATTTATATGGCGTGTTTTGGTATTAATTTGGTATTACTTCTATCTTTTAAGATTTTCAAGCTTAATACCTTTTTTCTTCTTAGGTTTAGCATTTTTGATTTTCTTCTCTTTAGGTGCTTTTTTTGGCTTTTCAGTTTCAACAATTGGTTTATTAATAGTATCAGAAAGAATTTCACAAGCACACCTAAAGCTTATCCAATCAGTTGGTTTTGAATAATACGCATAATTAATGTCACCTATACCATACTTAGCATTCCAATTAAAACCAATTGCAAGGAAGTCATCTTCCAAATACTCTGCTACATTATCAGACTGGTAGTAAAACTGTTTCTTTCCATCCGTAATATAAGCAGATACATTATTATTTACTTCTGTATTATTTATGTCTTTTGAAGTTTTACCAATATCTTCGAAAAATAAAGTAATCGCCTTTTCCCATTCCAGTCGTTTTACTGGCCGGTATTTGAAATTAATAGGATATTTTTTCCTTTGACGCAAGGTTTTACATTTAACAGCATAGTAAAGCTTCACTTTATCAGTTCGCCATCGGCAATACTCAAATATTTGATAATAATTTACATTAACAACTGGATAATTATAAAACTTTGAGTTTATCAAATGATAATCAATATCATAAACTCGCACATCATTAGCACGCACCACCCATGTCCGGGTAAGCATTCTTTTGTAAAATACGCTATCCATTGGTAATGAATCATATAAGTGATGCGCAATGCTTGGCGACAAATTATAAATTGGCAGTTTCGCAATAGAATCGTGCAATGCTGGCGTATATGAGCGCCTAATATCGGAAAGAAATTCTAGATAGTCGCTAGTTTTAATTGGTTGCATATCAATATAGACGCTATCGGTCAAGACAACAGTGCCCAAGGGGTTTATCCTCAAGCGCTTCTTTTTGCTTAATCCAGCGAACAGACTCAACCAAATGATTATCAATATTATTAAATACCTAGTTTTCAAATCGTTTAAAATAAATTTGATTAGAAAAAGTTTTTACGTGATTTTTGTTAAAAGGTTAGGTTTTAGGTAAGAGAATAAAAATGCTCCTTGAATTTGAGGTTATTGCATAACTCTAGAAAAACAGGAAATAATAAAAATTAGCTCTAGAAAATTTCATTAGTTTTGTTGCTTAAATTTTTATAATGTGAAGAAACATATTCCTAATAGTATTACCCTTATGAACCTCCTTAGTGGGATTGGAGGAATTGTATTTGCACTAAATGGTTATTGGAACATAGCCTTTTGGTTGATGATTGCAGGAGCAGGTTTTGATTTCTTTGACGGAATGGCTGCTCGGCTTTTAAAAGTATCAAGCCCAATGGGTAAGGAGTTAGACTCTTTGGCAGACATGGTTACTTTTGGAGTATTGCCGGCAGTAATGATGTATAAATTACTCCTACAAAGTGATTTACCCTACCCCTACTTTTTGGTTTACAATATAAGAATAATACCAACTATTGCCTTTGTAATTGCAGCTTTTAGTGCTTTAAGACTTGCAAAATTTAATATTGATGACAGACAAACTTCTAGTTTTATAGGCTTACCAACTCCTGCTAATGCTCTATTTATTGGGGCTCTTTATTATGCATCAAATGATATATGCCACTGCAATGGTTTTCATAATTTTATAGCTAGCCCATATTTTCTTATCCCATTATCATTTCTGCTTTCTTATTTATTGGTAGCGGAAATCCCTCTGTTTGCCCTTAAGTTTAAGCATTTAAAATGGAAAGAAAATGAGATTCGCTTTATTTTTCTTGGAATTAGCTTGGCTCTATTAATTATATTTTACCAATGGATGTATATGGCTGTGCTTATTATTATCCCTTTGTATGTAATTATGTCTGTTTTTTGGAAAGAAAAGTAAGGCTGTTTAGTTGGTAGTCTTTGGTCGTTGCTCTTCAGTTGGCAGTCTTCAGTTGGCAGTCGGCAGTCTTCGGTTGGCAGTTGGCAGTCTTCGGTCTGCAGTCGGTAGTTTGCAAATCTCTCTCAACCTCTCCCGATAGCTATCAACCTAAACCTCAAGCTCGACCCAGCAACCTACTAAATATCATCACCACCTTCACCATTTTCATTCATATTATTTTTACGCTCTTGGCGATAATTATTTATCTTATAACTCATTGTAAACTTGAAACTTGGGCTTTCGCGGTAAAAAGCATTATGACTATTAAAAGTAGATGTATAAGTATCGAACTCATGACGCATTGTACTGAATACATCTTTAACTTGGAATGTAACTGTAACTTTGCGCTTAAAGAGGTCATACCGTAGAGCTGAATTAACCATAAAGAACTCCGAAGAATTTCCCTGTGCTGTTACTGAAGGACCACGATAAAAACCATTTACTTGAAATCTTAGTAAAGGTGTTATCATAAAATTCAAATCGGCACGTAAATTAAAATTATTGCTTTGTTGTTCTACTACTCCACTAGAAATATTACCTAAAAGTTTGTAGTAATAATAACTACCACTTAAATTTAATCTAAACCATTTATAAAACTGAAAGTTAGTCATTAACTCTAATCCTGCAGACTGATCCTTATCGAGGTTATCATAGGTCATATATATAACATTATTAGAATCCATTTCCTGCAATCTAGATATTTTATTTTTGGTAGTTTTATAGTATGCCTCCACGGAGATAAATGATTTATTGATTGTTTTTTGGTAGCTAAGCTCGTAATTATCTGTATATTCTGGGTCTAATTCAGGATTCCCCACACGAATAAAATTACTAGAAATAAATATTGGATTTGGGCCAAGCTCCCATCCTCCTGGCCGATCAATTCTACGGCTGTAACTTAATAAAACAGAGTTTGTTTCGCCAACCTTCTGCGAAAGGTGTATTGTAGGAAAAATATCGAAACGATTAATCTCATAATCAGGAGATTCGCTTGTACTTTCTATTAACCGATGTGTATATTCTCCTCTAAGTCCAAATTGATAACCAAAGTTTTTATGTGTTCCTCCATAGGTAGCATAAGCGGAATATATTTCTCTTTCAAACTTCATATCATTTCCATAGTCAGGTTTTACATACCATGCTTGGTTTAAAGTATCAAATGAATTAAATACATAAACTGAATTATTGCGGAGATTTCTTGCTTGTGCCCCTGCTTCAAACTTCTTATCTTTTTTAAGTTTCAAGGTATAGTCAAGCTTAAAACGGACATCTAACTTATCTTGTGTATCCATAGTATTGAACCAATTATCTATATCACCTTCTGGCGTCCAATTAGCATCCGAAAAGCTCTCTCTTTGATCCTCCGATTTATCCTCTGCACCATTATTAATAAATGCATAGGCTTCAATACTTTCACCTTCGCGCTTAAACTTATGCTGCCATGTGATACTTCCTTTATAGAAATCACTTTTGCGAGCTCCCTTATTATCGCTAATTGTATATAGCTCATAAGTTGCGGGCTCTGTTCTTTCATAAATATTACTTATATAATCCTTTGAAAAATCATTTATACCATAGGCTCCTTCTATGCTAATAGTATTATTATCATTAGCATAAAAGTCAAATCCGCCTCTAAAGGTATAGTTATTCTTATTTTTCCTACGATCTAGCTCAGTACTTCTGAGCATATTTGTATCTGAGGCAAAATTTATTAGTTCACTTTGTCCTCCACCAGGCATAATCCGCTTACGGATATCAGCACCTACGAAGTAGTTAATTTTATTTTTTCTATAATTAAAAACAGCATTAAGACCATAGGTACCAAAGGAACCAGCAGAAGCCTCTACCCTTCCGTTTAGTCCTTGCTTAACGTCTTCTTTAAGAATAACATTAATTATCCCTGACATTCCATCGGGGTCGTATTTAGCAGATGGATTGGTAATTATTTCAATATTTTTAATTACAGAAGTAGGTATTTGTTCTAATGCTTCGCTACCCGACAAAGGCGAAGGTTTACCATTAATCAAAACTGTAAAATTAGAGCTTCCTCTTAATTCTACATTGCCCTCTATATCGACTGTTACTGATGGTACATTTTCCAAAGCTTCAACGGCTGAGCCACCAGTAGCTCCAATATCACGTCCTACATTTACAATTTTTCTATCTATTTTATACTCTACATAAGATTGGCTACCAACGATTTCCACTCCTTCAATTTCAGATAATGCACGTTGAAGTTTTATCATACCTACCTTTGCCATTGGCTCTTGTTCGGTAGTTACAATATTTGATTTAATATATTGCTTATAGCCCATGAAATTTACTTTGATATAGTAATTCCCGGCCTCTGCTGCAATAAAAAACCTACCATCCTCCTTTGTAATTGCTCCTGTGACCAAGGATGAGTCTGACTCTTTATAAAGCGCTACACTAGCATAGGCAACTGCCTCTCTTGATTTTGCATCTTTTATTTTACCAGCAACTCCTGGCTTCATTGGACCACCTTGTGATCCATTGCCACCGCCACCTGGACGCTGTGCCATTGAGAAATTCAATACTAGAATTAATATTACTGATAATAAAGGTTTTATAAGTCTCATCTTGCTTAATAATATTGTATGTTATTTTGATTACGCTTAAGACAAAGTTTCTGAAAAAAACTTGCGGTAAATTTGATATTTATTTATTGGTAACTAATCAGTTTAGCAAACTCTTTAGTTTC
>JAOZKO010000138.1 GCA_029935325.1 Bacteroidales bacterium | reverse complement strand
AATGGTATGGTGAGAATAATCCTATAGCTGATAATAAAACAGCAGAAGGAAGAGCTAAGAATAGAAGAGTTGAAATGAAGGTGATATTTGATTAATTTTATAATAAATTGACAAAGAACATGCAACGTATTGTAGTGTTAAATTGTCATTGAAAATATATTTGATAAGTCAAAAATTCACGTATATTAGCGGCTGAATTTTTATTGCATAAAACAAAGACAAACATATGAGTATGAAAAGGATTTTATTTGTAATTTTAATTTTATCGATACCTTTTATTAGTATAGCGCAAAGTGCTAAGGATGCGGATATTGCATTTAAGTATGATCAGTTTGCGACTGCCCTAATTCTATATAAAAAAGCCTATTCAGGTACAAAGAATAAGGTTGAGAAAAAGCGTATAATGTATCAGATAGCAGAGTGTTATCGCATAACCAAAGACCCTCGAAAAGCAGAACAGCAGTATTTGAGACTTATTAGGGCTGATTATTCTGACCCAATAGTTTATTTATATTTGGCAGAAGCGCAGCGCGATCAGGAGAAATACCAGATGGCAATTAAGCAGTACAAAAAGTATATTAAGATGGTTCCGGAAGATCCTCGAGGTACTTTAGGTTTGGAATCATGCCAGAATGCAATAGATTGGAAAAAAAATCCATCAAGATATGAAGTTGAAAATATCAGAAAAATAAATAGTAGAGAAGATGATTTTTCTCCTGCTTATGCTGATAAAAAGTATAAAGCTTTAGTATTTACATCATCTCGTAAAGATGGCGGTAATAAAGCTGATCCTAATACCGGAATAGGTTATACAGCCCTATTTGTTACTCAAAAAGATGCCAAAGGTAATTGGTCAAAGCCAATTATGCTAGACGAAAAAGAAATGGTAAATACTCAGGACGAGAATAATGGTTCTGCAGTATTTAATCGTAAATATAATACTATCTACTTTACTCGTTGCATGGTTACTAAGAAAAAAATTCTTGGTTGTGGCATATGGACGTCATCCAAAAAAGGTAGTAAGGAATGGAATGAGCCAATACTACTGCCAATTGCTGATGATAGTATAAGGGTAGGGCATCCAGCTATTTCTACCAACGAAAAAACCATGTATTTTGCTTCAGACCTACCTAAGGGTTATGGCGGTAGAGATATATGGGTAGTGAAACGTAGAAGAAAAAATAAAGCTTTTGAAAAGCCAAGAAACCTAGGCGATGCTGTTAACTCCACAGGTGATGAGCGTTATCCAACACTTTTAGAAACACGTGATGGACATACCTATCTATATTTTTCTTCCACAGGTCGTGGAGGTATGGGTGGTTGGGATATGTACCGCTCTGAGCTTGTAGAAGGAAAATGGACCAAAGCCGAGAATTTAGGATATCCACTTAACTCTTCATCTGATGATTTTGGTATAGTTTTTAGCAAGTCACGTAAGTTGCAAAAAACTTTAGCAACTAGGCAGGTAATTAATTGTGAAGAAATGGGATTCTTTTCAACCAATAGAAAAGGTGGTAGAGGTAGATTTGATGTTTGGGAGTTTTGGCTGCCAGAAATAGTATTTACTCTAGCTGGTACTATCCGCGATGAGCAAACGCTACAATATCTTCCTGGTTCAAGAGTAGAGCTTTCAGGAAATGATGGTTCACACCTAGTAACAACAGCTGATCAACGTGGTTATTACTTCTTTAATAAAGAGCAGATTGCAAAGAATACTATTTATACCCTAAAAGTTTCTCATAAAGGTTATTTTGGTAATAGTGGCACAGAAACAACTGTTGGTAGAAAAGAAAGTGAAGACCTAGTTCTTAATATTAAATTAGAACCTATTCCAAAAGATCCAATTCCACTTCCTGAAATTCGTTATAAGGTAGCCAAATGGGATTTACAACCACAATATCAGGATTCACTTAATGGATTGATAGAGATTATGAAGCTTAATCCAACTATCGTTATTGAGCTTGCTTCTCATACTGATTATAGAGATGATGCTGTAAAGAATGATACATTGAGTTATCGTCGTGCGAAGTCTGTGGTTGATTTTTTAGTAACAAAAGGAATTGAAAGAGGCAGAATGGAGCCAAAGGGATATGGTGAAAATCAACCTCGTAAACTTAAGGACGGTTATAAATTTAAAGCTGGACAATATAAAGGAGTTTATTTTGCCCCAGGAACTGTTCTTACTGAAGAGTATATTAAGAAATCACTTAGAACAAATAAGCAGCGAGAAGCAGCACATCAATTGAATCGTCGTACTGAATTTAGTATTCTTCGTGACGATTATGTACCTAAGAATGCTAATGATTCTGTAAGTGATCAGATTGCAATTAATCCTGATGATAATAAATTCCCTATCGAATACATTAATGATACCATATTTGCAGATTGTATTATCAACGGAAATACATATAGATTTGCATTTGATGGACCTGAATTAGATCTAAAACTATCATTAGATATTGTAATGGGACTTATTCGCCAGCATAAATTAAATAAGAATAGTTTCGATAGTGGAGCAGATGCTTTTACTGAAGATGGAACTATTAAGGATGGTGAAAAGCTAGTTATACAAAGAATGCGAATTGGAAATAAAACAGTTTATGACCAAATGGCAATTTGTGTTCACGGACAATCAGCTGGTATTATATTAGGTGATGAAGTTCTTACTGAATTTGCTTCCTATGCAATTGATGAAGACAATAAAGTAATTATTTTCGAATAGAAGGTTTTACTAAAATATATTTTATAAAAAAACACTTCTCATCTGAGAAGTGTTTTTTTGTTTTTAGGCTGGACTCATACATGGTTTAGAACCCTATAAAATACCCATAATTTATTCCTAATAAAATAGTACTTTTGCAAACTAACAATCATTGTAATGAGCGACCAATTAAGATATGATTTACGAGGAGTTTCTGCCTCCAAAGACGATGTGCATAACGCCATTAAAGATATAGATAAAGGTTTGTATCCAAAAGCATTTTGTAAGATTGTACCTGATTTATTAGCAGGAAGCGACGAGCATTGTGTTGTTATGCATGCTGATGGTGCTGGCACTAAATCATCATTAGCATATATGTATTGGAAAGAAACAGCTGACGTATCGGTATGGAAAGGAATAGCGCAAGATGCAATTGTAATGAATTTAGATGATTTACTTTGCGTGGGTGCTACTGATAATATTTTGCTATCATCTACCATTGGGCGAAATAAACACCTTATTACTGGTGATGTTATAAAAGCTATTATTGAAGGCACTGAAGAGTTCCTTGCAGAAATGCGAGACTTGGGAATTGGAATATATTCTACTGGTGGCGAAACTGCTGATGTTGGCGACCTAGTTCGGACAATTATTGTGGATTCAACAGTTACAGCACGAATGAAGCGTAGCGATGTGGTTTCAAATCATAATATAAAGGCAGGTAATGTAATTGTTGGTCTTGAGTCATTTGGTAAGGCGACTTACGAAAACGAATATAATGGTGGAATGGGCAGTAATGGATTAACCTCTGCTCGTCATGATGTTTTTAGCAAATATTTGGCAGAGAAATATCCTGAGTCCTACGACCAAGCAGTACCTGCTGACTTAGTTTATTCCGGAGGAATGAAGCTAACAGATAAAACAGATATAGAAGGAGTGGATGCTGGTAAAATGGTTCTTTCTCCTACTCGTACATATGCTCCAGTTATTAAAGCAATGCTCGACCAATACCGCAATAAGATTGATGGAATGGTGCATTGCAGTGGAGGTGCGCAGACTAAAGTTTTACATTTTGTAGATAATATACATATCATTAAAGATAATATGTTTGAAACACCACCACTGTTTCAAATGATTCAAAAAGAATCGCAAACACCTTGGCAAGAAATGTATAAGGTGTTTAATATGGGACATCGTATGGAAATATATACCGATGAAACCACAGCAAAAGCATTAATTGACATTTCTAAGTCATTTGATATTGATGCGAAAATTATTGGCCGCTGCGAAGCTAGTGACCATAAACAACTAACAATAGATTCCGTTTATGGAGTCTTTAAATACTAATACAATAATATTATGCTTGATAAATTAGCAGGAATTGAGAATAGGTGGATAGAAATTGGTGAACAGATGACCGATCCAAATGTGATAGCAGATATGAAGAAATTTATTAAGCTGAGCAAGGATTATCGTGATTTGGAACCTGTGGTTGTAGCATATAAGGAATACAAAAATGTATTGGAGAATGAAACTTCAGCAAGAGAAATAATTGCCACGGAGAAGGATGAGGATTTCAAAGATATGGCAAAGGAAGAACTTGGTGAATTAATTGCTAGAAAAAATGAACTGGAAGAGTCTATCAAAATACTAATGATTCCAAAGGATCCTGAAGACGCTAAGAACTGTACCGTGGAAATACGTGCAGGTACTGGTGGCGATGAGGCTAGTTTATTTGCCGGCGATTTGTTTAGAATGTACACAAAATATTGTGAGTCCAAAAAATGGAAACTTGAGATAGTTGATATTACTGAGGGAACAATGGGAGGATATAAAGAAATCGTCTTTAATGTTACCGGCAAAGAGGTTTATGGAACTCTTAAATACGAGTCTGGAGTACATCGTGTGCAACGTGTTCCTAAAACTGAAACCCAAGGAAGAGTACATACTTCTGCAGCAACTGTAGCTGTACTTCCTGAAGCTGATGAGTTTGATATAACACTTAATCCTAGCGATATTCGTAAAGATACTTATTGTGCATCAGGTCCTGGTGGGCAGTCGGTAAATACTACTTATTCCGCAATTCGACTTACTCACGAGCCAACAGGTATTGTGGTTACTTGTCAGGATGAAAAGTCCCAATTGAAAAATCTAAACAAAGCAATGGGCGTTCTTCGTAATCGTATTTATGAGCTAGAATATCAAAAGCATATGGATGTAATTGCTTCCAAACGTAAGACAATGGTATCAACTGGCGACCGTTCAGCAAAAATTAGAACATATAATTGGCCTCAAGGTAGAGTAACCGACCATAGGGTAAATCTAACACTTTATAATTTGCCTTCAATAATTGATGGTAATATTCAGGAAATTATTGATACGCTTCAAGTTGCAGAGAATGCAGAGCGATTAAAAGAGGAGATGGCTTAAAAAGGGAGTTTGACTCAGGCAATTATCAGTTTATCACCGAATTATTAAATTTTAAGAATATGAAAAAATTAGAATTATTTGAGCAGATTCAAAAGAAGAAATCCTTCTTATGTGTAGGATTAGATTCTGATATTAATAAAATTCCAAAGCATCTTTTAGAGTTTGAAGACCCTGTTTTTGAATTTAATAAGCAGATTATTGATGCAACATTACCTTATACTATTTCCTATAAGCCCAATATCGCTTTCTACGAATCTCGCGGAGCAGAAGGTTGGATAAGTTTGCAGAAAACCATAGAATATCTAAAGGAAAAAGCCCCGGAGGTATATACTATTGCTGATGCCAAACGTGGTGATATTGGTAATACTTCGAAGATGTATGCTAAAGCTTTTTTTGAAAATATGCATTTCGATGCCATCACTGTAGCACCATATATGGGTGTAGATTCTGTTTCTCCTTTTTTGGAGTATAAAAACAAATGGGTGGTATTATTAGCATTGACTTCTAATAAAGGTTCTGCAGATTTTCAAATGCCAAGACGTGGTTTTAGCGAATCATTATTTAGATTTGGTATAAGATCAACAAGAACCAGAGCTCTTTACGAAAAAGTATTAATGACTTCTCAGGAATGGGCAACAGACGAGCAATTAATGTTTGTGGTTGGCGCTACCAAATCCGAATATTTTATTAATGTTAGAGAGCATGCCCCAGATCATTTCTTATTAGTCCCTGGTGTTGGAGCACAAGGAGGAAGTTTGCAAGAAGTAGCAGAGCATGGCATGAATAGCCACTGTGGCTTGATAGTAAATTCGTCCCGAGGAATAATATTTGCTTCTGATGGAACCGATTTTGCTGAAATAGCTGCTGAGAAAGCACGTGAACTTCAAGTGGAAATGGAAGTTCTACTTAGAAAGAAAGGATTGATTTAGAAGGTAGTTGGAAGTTTGGAGTTGGGAGTTATTTATGCACCCAGCTCTTCCTAAAAGTGAAGCCTTCGCTTATTTGTCCAGCGGACAAAGCGAAGGCTTCACTTTTTCTATAACTCCGAACTCCGAACTCCAAACTCCGAACTATTAAATAACAGTATTCCAATCGTGAGAATCTTCTACCTCACCCATCTGAATTCCTTGTAGCGTTTTGTATAGCTGAGTAGAAATAGGACCTGCTTTGCCATCTTTACAATAAAGATAATCTTCGCCAGAATCACGATCATGAATTCTCTTAATAGGAGAAATAACTGCTGCAGTACCGCAAGCACCTACCTCATCAAAAGTACCAAGCTCATCTACCATTATATGTCTCTTCTCAACAGTAAGACCTATATCTGTAGCCAATGTACGAAGACTCATATTTGTAATTGAAGGTAGAATTGAAGGTGAATCGGGAGTAATATATTTCCCTTCCTTAATACCAAAGAAATTTGCTGGACCAGCCTCATCAATATGAGTTTTGGTTTTTGCATCCAAGAATAAGCTAGCAGCAAATCCACCCTCATGGGCACGTACTCCTGCTCTTAAACTTGCAGCATAGTTTCCACCAACCTTTACATTTCCTGTTCCTTGAGGAGCAGCACGATCAAAATCGCGAACAAGCTCAATGTCAACAGGATTAAAACCTTCTTTAAAATAAGGTCCCACAGGAGTAACGAAGATCATAAAAAGATATTCATCAGCAGGCTTAACACCAACTTGTGGCCCTGAACCAATTAATAGTGGACGTAAATATAGTGATGAACCATTGCCATAAGGTGGAATATATTCTTCATTCATTTTAATAACCTTTACCATAGCTTTTTTGAATAGCTCAATTGGTACAGGCTCCATTAATATTGCTTCAGCAGACTTCTGCAATCTTTTTGCATTTTCTTCCCAGCGGAAAACTCTAATCTTTCCATCTTTACCACGAAAGGCTTTTAATCCCTCAAATGCTTCTTGACCATAATGCAAAGCCGTAGCTGCAATATGAATATTAATAGTTTCTTCTGAACTTGCTTCTAATGCTCCCCATTTTC